>JBATLQ010000041.1:0-5801 GCA_049289395.1 Candidatus Moraniibacteriota bacterium
GACCAGAACCCACTGCCTTACCGCTTGGCTACTCCCCAAAATATCAGTGAACAAGGAACAATCAACAGGAAACAGAGAACAAAGAATAGCTAACAATAAAATTGCAAGCAAAAATATACTACCTGAAAAATGGATTTTAATCAAGAAAAATGCGCTGATATTGCTACCAGCGCTCAGGGGCTTTGTCGGTTGCTTTCAACTGCGTGGCAGTTCCGGAGGGGGCAAAAGATGAATGCCCTTTTTGAGGTTGCAGATGGCCTCCTCATATTCGTGGACGAGGATACCATGTTTCTCGGCAAGTGGTAAGCGCTATGCGAGCGCATCGTCGATTTTTCCCTGAATTACTTCGGGTGATGTATTCCAGAGCGTGAGAAGGTTATGGAGGCCATCGGGCAATTTCCACTCCGCTGCTTCTCTTGGTGCATCGAGGAGCAAGCTTCTCTGGTAGCGACTCTTTTGGACGGCCTCGTCTTGGACGGAATCGAATCGCCGTTTATTCCCCCATTCGACTCGACCAGCGGTGGATGCGTTGAGTTCATCTGCCAATCGTTCACTCGGCCATTCTGCTGGGTGATCCTCTGGTACATCATGCGTTAAGCCGGCAGCTATGGCATCAGCATCCCGTAGCCTGAGGTATTCAGACATAATGAGTGCCACGGCGCGAGGATGTTCGAAATATCGCTCACCACTTCGGCGTACATCTTTACGATGTGCTTCTTTAGCGACGCGGTAAGCTTTTTCGATGAGGGTATGCCCGGGAGTGTGCTTTGGAAAGCTTCGCCGGATACAGGAGAAGAAATATGCCCGATCTATCTGATTTGGGCGAAGTAATTCGACGATCGTATTGAGAGCCACGATGTTCCCCCTTTGGTTGGGTTGGTAAGAAAACTGGATGTTTGAATATACAAAAAAACGAGCCTTTTGTAAAGAGTTGCGCAATTCGTAAGATTATACCTTCAGTGTGCCACGGACGGCGACTTCGCTCGAGACGACACCGAGAGCGATGCCGGAGCCGAGGAGCCCTGCGAATATCGGGAGGAAATGGGCGAAATAAAACGAGAGGATGGTGCTGGTCGCGAAGAGTCCCGTCGTGTGAGGTGCGAGGAATTTGAACGCGATGCCGAGGAGGATGAAGGAGAGAATCGCCGAGATGACGCCATAGAGAATCCCCTGGAAGATGACGGGCATACGGACATAGAGGTTCGATGCGCCGACGAGACGCATGATCTCGAATTCCTGACGATTCGACCGGATGGTGATGAGTATCGCGTAGAAGGTGATTATGAACGAGACCAGGATGAGGACACTGCTGACCGCGAAACCGACGAGGTCGATAGTTCGTGAGGCGGAGGAAAGTCGGTCGATGATTTTCTTGTTCCGTTCGTAATTGATGCGATTGATGTCACTCTGATAAATCGAATCTTTCAGTTTATTCGCGATGAGCTCGTAGTGACTCGGATCGCTCGCGCGGATGACGAGGGTCGGGAGGAGTGGATTTTCTCCGATCGTATCGACGGCTCGTTTGATGATGTCGTCATTGCCATTTCTGGCGAGGAGCTCACTCAGCGCATCGTCTCTCGAGATGTACTGTATGGAAGCGATTTCCTTGTATTGTTTCAGGTCTCCTTCGATTTCTCGGATGCGATCTTCTGAAATATCGGCATTGAGGGATACGGCGATAGAGAGACTCTCTCGCTTCAGATTGAGGGCGGATTTCGCGGAGGTAGCGGCGATGATCGAGAAAGCGCCGACGAAGAGCGAGAGCGTGAGGATGATGACCGCGGCGAAGGTGAGCCAGCCATTGCGGATGAAATACTGGAAGCCTTCTTTCCAGGTGCGCCACAATTTGAGGGAAACTTGCTGCATAGCGTTTGTGTTTAGCGGTTCAAGTGGTAGGTGCCTTTGTTTTCATCGCGGATGATACGACCCTGGTCGATGGTGATGACCCTCCGTGCGAGGGAATCGACGATGGTCTTGTTGTGGGTCGCGAGGATGACGGTCGTACCGTAGGCATTGATTTCGAGGAGGAGATTGATGATGCCCTCCGCAGAGAGCGGATCGAGATTGCCGGTCGGTTCATCGGCGACGATGACCTTCGGTCGTGTGATGAGCGCCCGTGCGATAGAGACGCGCTGTTGTTCTCCCCCGGAGAGTTCTTTCGGGAAACGATGTGCCTTGTCGGCGAGTCCGACGATTTCGAGGATTTGCATGAGAGATTCCTTAATCTCTTCTGATGGATAGCCGTCGACCTCGAGTGCGTAGGCGATATTTTCCCCAATGGTTTTTCGTGGGAAGAGTTTGAAATCTTGGAAGATAGTGCCGATATTGCGTCGATAGTATGGGAGGTGCTTGCGCTTGATATCGCGGATGGGGCGTCCATCGAAATAAATGGTTCCTTCGCTCGGCTCTTCCTCGGCGTAGATGAGTTTCAAGATGGTGGATTTCCCCGCGCCACTCGGACCCACGATAGAGATAAACTCTCCGGCAGAAATAATGAATTCCGCGTGCTCGAGGATGGGTTGCGCGCCGAATGTTTTCGAGACATTTTCGAAACGGATAATCGGATTCGGTGTCGATGATTTTTTCTGGGGAGTCTTTTCCATGGTGTTTCTTTTTGTTATACTCATCCCTTAACCTTATTGCGGGTAGTACCATTTCAATCTTTCGAGCGAGACGAAGTGAGAATCATGAGGCATATCTGATGATACGCAGAATGATTATCACATAGTCACAGCCGAAAGAGTGGAATGGTACGCGTAAGGAGGTTTGGGGATGAGTATATTATTATTTTTCTATTGCATGGAGGTATTGTAGCTCACTTTTGATAAAGCTATCAAGCTCCCCGTTCAAAACCGCTTCAGGATCGCTTGTTTCCACGCCGGTTCGGTGATCCTTCACCATCTTGTATGGGTGGAGGACATAGGAACGGATCTGACTTCCGAATTCTACCTGGCGTTGCTCACCCTTCAGGGATGTTTTCTCCCGCAATTTTTTCTCCTCCTCCCGTTCATAGAGTTTCGCACGGAGCATTTTCATAGCTTCCATTTTGTTCTGGAGTTGGGATCGCTCGCTCTGACACGCGACGACGATACCGCTTTCGAGATGCGTGAGGCGTACGGCGCTCTCGGTCTTGTTCACATTCTGTCCGCCCGCACCCTGGGATCGGTAGGTATCGACGCGTAGGTCTTCTGCCCGGATGACGATGGTCGTATCAGTATCATCGATAACCGGGAGGACTTCGACGGAGGCGAAGGATGTTTGCCGGAGATTGTTTGCATTGAAGGGAGAGAGCCTGACGAGGCGGTGGACGCCCGCTTCACCATGGAGGTATCCGTAGGCATATCGCCCCGCGATTTCAATGGTTGCATTTTTTATCCCCGCTTCATTTCCCTCGGCGGAATCGAGCACTTTCGTGGAATAGCCTGCGCGCTCGGCATAGCGCAGGTACATACGGAGGAGCATGGCCGCCCAGTCCTGCGCTTCTGTACCTCCTGCGCCCCCACGGATGGTGACGAGGGCATCATTCGCATCGTATTTCCCACCGAGCAAGGTTTGGAATTCCCAATCCCCCGCTTCTTTCGCGAAGATGAAGTATTGATTCTCTATTTCCTGTTCCTCCTCTTCATCGGGATCGAGCGCGATGAGCTCATTCAAATCGCTACTTGCTTGAAGTAATTTGTGAAAGCGATCCCGCTCGCTCCTTAGCGTTTCTAATTCCTTCAGTGTCTTCGATGCTTGTTCGGGATTGTTCCAGATATCAGGTTTCTCTGATTCTGTAGCGAGTTCAGTGATGCGAATTTCCTTTTTCGGCAAGTCAAAGATATTCCTGCAAGCGCAGGAGTTTTTGGTTGAGCCCCTCGATGTTTTTCTTTAAATCTTCATTCATGGTTCTAGTATAGCATACCCCGATACCTCATTTTCGTTGGTGTTGTTAGAAATGATGCAATAAATAGGAGTGGCGGGACCAAAGAAACGGCCCGCCACTGGTTTAGCCTGGGATACTTTGTCCCTTCCCCTAGGGTCGGCTAGAAACCCGGAGATTTTCATCCCCCATCGTTTTCCTTCTTGTGAAGGAGCTTTGGGGTTCAACTTGGTAGAGGAACGATGTCAATCTCTCTGTTAGGCATTATGGCGAAAGAATTTCCACGATGTGCGGCACCCTAACATCGACCACCTACTGGGTCGACCAAATTTTTCCAAGATCATTTCCTTTACTCGCTCCGCAGTTCGATGATGCTCTGATGCATGCGCCCTCCTTTCTGCGAAAAATGCAATCGCCTGTGTAGAATATACTGAATAGGTATTTTTGTGAAGATTGGGGGTAAAAATGGTCTGCATATTGAAATATATTCATATTTCCTGTACGATTAGAATCGTTTTGAATATATGAAATTACGCCACCTTAGCTCAGTTGGCAGAGCGGCACACTCGCCCGCCCTGTCACTCACTGACATAATATATGCCGATGTAGCTCAGTTGGTAGAGCGACGCACTCGTAACGCGTAGGTCACCAGTTCAATCCTGGTCATCGGCTCAAAGTTACGCACAGGACTTTTTTATTAAATTTGTACATTCAAAAAAATTGAGTGACAGGGTAAATGCAGGTCTCCAGTTCGATCCTGGAAGGTGGCTCAATCAAGAACAGCGTTCAAACAGCGGTTCAACCCCTGTACAAGGGTGACTCGATTGAGAACAGCGGACGCACCCCTCAAGAAGGGGAACGACCGTTGTTCCCTGGCTATTTTCACTCGGAAAGTTTTTCGTCGATGATGGACTTCAGCTCATCGTAGGTCACGGCACCGTTTATGAATCGGTCATTGACGAAAGTGCCCGGCGTTCCCGAGAGTCCGAATTGTTTCGCCTCGTCGCCGTCGGCTTGTACTTTCCCGGCATATTTTCTGGTATCGAGACAGGTATTGAATTGCCATGTATTGAGGCGGAGTATCCGTGCGTATTCTTTGAACTTCCCCGTACCGGTCGTATTCCCCCATTCGTCCTGCTTCGCGAAGAGCATATCACTATACGCTGGAAATTTACTCTGCTCATTCGCGCATTCCGTCGCGAGTGCCGCGCTCCTTGCTTGTGGGTGGAATGAGAGTGGGAATTGCTTGGAGACAAATCGGATGTCATTCGGATATTCTTTCAGTGCTTTTTGAATTGCCGTGTGAAAGAGTTTGGAATAGGGACACTGGAAATCCACATATTCGATCATCGTAATGGGAGCCCCAGCTCCGCCAATCGTTATATCATCTCCATTCACCTCGGGGAGTTTCAGGAATTTCCCCGGGGTCTCGCCGATTTTCGTCATATCGAGTTCGTACCAGTCCCCTCCTTCGGTGAAGAGTCCGCTCGCCTCAAGATAGAATCCGGTCTTTTTAATGGAGTTCGAAAACAGGAATGCTGGGAGTGCGGTGACGGGGTGATTGATCGCGAGTTGCTGTCCCTCGTAGGAAGTGTATTCGACGGTTCGTGCCACCGTGGTCGGCATGATACGACGGATCCAGGTGAGTGCCTCCCCAGCATCGCAACCAGTACAAGACGAATCGGTGAGTACCGTCAGATCCACCCGCGGATCAGTGTAGGCGACCCAGGTCTTGCCATTTGTTTCGAGGACATCATTTCTCTCCACGACTTGCCGTGAAAATCCGGATTTCATGAAGAGTTGCATGACATCCACGAAGAGACTACCGACGAGCAATCCTCCGAGGAGGATGCAAAGCGAGATCATATTCTGCATTTTTTTCTTTTCATTATGTTGTTCCATAGTGTTTCTTCTTGGAGGCTCAACCTCCTATAGGAGC
>JBATLQ010000042.1:0-2175 GCA_049289395.1 Candidatus Moraniibacteriota bacterium
CACGAGACGCATGCAGAATCTATCTTCCAGGGAAACACACTCGCGATCGACAGTGAGAAAAATTTCGTCCACACTTCGAAAGAGAAACTCGTCGCGCTCGTCGGTGTGCACAACCTCGTCGTCGTCGAAACCGATGATGCCCTCCTCATCCTCCACAAAAACGAAGCCGGCAAGATGAAAGATCTCATCGCCACCCTCAAAAAAGAAAACAAAGAAAAATACCTCTAACCCAACAGCCTGCCCGAATCGCTACGGCGAATCATTGCGGGCGGGCGGTGAAACCCTGCCATAGGCAGGCAAGCCCTGTATATGCGCGAGCGGTCGTTCCGCTTTTGGAGCGGTGCGACCGCTTCTTCCTTGTTCCCAACAGCGGTCTCTCCGCTGTTACTTTAATTTGTAATAAGTCGCCCTGCCCTTGCCCACCCTCACCAGTATGCCCAGGTCGATAAGCTTCCGGAAATCCAAATTTCTCGTTGGTCGAGCGCGGTTGGTCAGTTTGGCATATTCTTTGTCCGTAATGAAGCCTTTCTCTCTGCTATAAGAGATTATTTTCTGATGATACTCTTTCAGGACAGTATCGGGATTCATCAGCTCTTTTTCCAATTCTTTCTTCACGCGCAACAATTCATCGATAATGCCACCGGTGAAATACTCCAGCCAACTGGTAAAATCAATCTGATCCTTGATATCATAATAATTTCCAAGCAAACCGACTTCTTCAAAGTATCTAGTGACATTGCTGTTGTAGTAATTTTCAAAACTGAACAAATTGAAAGTGTCCAAGCCCATTTTCGCGAGTATCACTTTCGTCGCCAGTCGCGCCGTGCGACCATTACCATCGATGAAGGGATGGACGATCACGAATTGCTTGTGAAAAATGCCTGCCAAGATAAGCGGATCGACCGAATCAGTACTTTTTTCCAAAAAATCAAACAGCTCCCCGAGCATGGGCGTCACATCCTCCCAATCCGGTGGCCAATAGATAGTTTTTCCCGCCCTCGGATCATTCACGAACACCGACTCTCGCCGTGTGCATCCGCACTGGTGTCGCGAGATAAGACCATCGGTCACCATGCTCTGAATCTCTTCCAAACTATCGATACCCAGACTAAACTCTCCTGTTTTGATGAGTCCATCCAACTCAACCAGGGCTTTGTTATAATTCAACACTTCTCTCTCGGAGTCACGGACATACTCCGGTCTCTTCTTCAAAATTCTCTTGACATCCGTCAATGGCAATGGATTCCCTTCTATGCTGGTCGAAGAATACGCCGATACCTCCCTGGCTCGCCTCTCCATTTCGAGGAGTACCACCCGAGAAAAACTCCGGCTATTTAGGTCCGTGACGATCTCCGCAATCCGTTTTATGTTGCCGAGAAGACTATCGGTTATCGTATAATGTGGCTTAAACATCGTATTTTTGAGATATACTTAATAGACATATAATAGACGATTATTAGACGATTGTCAAGGACAAAAAGATTTCAAACAGCCTGCCCGAATCAGTACGGCGAATCGTTGCGGGCAGGCTGTTTTTAGTCCTGCAGGCAACGCACTGGAAATCCGCGCGCCTTGTCATATACATTACGATAGACCGACGCAAGCGTCGAATCCAAAGCTCGACCATAAGCATAGGTGCCATTCTCGAGTGACGACTAGAAGTAACCAAAAAACGAACGACTATCGAAGGAACCACTGGCGGCGCGACCTGCGAGATTTCCTTCGAATCCCGAGATACCATTTGGCTTCAGCTTCGTTCCGCCATCGGTACCGCGATAGCCGGTGGCAGAGGGATCATTGATGGTGCTATCGAGGAAATGTTCCAAAGCGTACCACTCGGTATCGGTGGGGATATGCCAGCCGGCAGTTGGGATACGCTCGTTGATTTCTTGAAACACGAGACGCATGCAGAATCTATCTTCCAGGGAAACACACTCGCGATCGACAGTGAGAAAAATTTCGTCCACACTTCGAAAGAGAAACTCGTCGCGCTCGTCGGCGTCCACAACCTCATCATCGTCGAGACCAGTGACGCTCTCCTCATCCTCCACAAAAACGAAGCCGGCAAGATGAAAGATCTCATCGCCACCCTGAAGAAGGAAGGCAAAGAAAAATACCTCTAAATCTTTCCCGAAAAAAATAAAGGGCCGTCCTTTTTAAAAGAATTTCCAGTCT
>JBATLQ010000043.1:0-4142 GCA_049289395.1 Candidatus Moraniibacteriota bacterium
AGATTGAAGAAAAACAGGAGGCAGAGGATGCGAAGATAAAAAAAACTCACTGGGTTGAGTAAAAATCACATCATGACCATCATAGCTCTCATCATCCTCTTCCTCATCGGACTCTGCCTCACCCTCATCGTCGGTGCCATCACCTTCCAACTCATGCGAATGCTCTTCGGCGAGGCTCCCTTCGTATCTACGGGGAAAGATATTCGGCAGGAAATCATCGATACCATACCCCTGCGACCAGAAAGCATCGTTTATGATCTCGGTTGTGGTGATGCACAGGTACTCATCGCCTGCCACCAGAGAGAACCGCGGGCACATTATATCGGTATCGAGAAAAACATCATCCCCTACTGCCTCGCTCGGTGGAATCTCTTCCATTATGGGCATCCGGAATCCATCACGCTTTTGAAACGAGACCTCTTTTCTGTTGATTATTCTCAGGCGAGTATTCTCTACGCTTACCTCTTCACCGGCGTCCTCGATACGCTCCTTCCGAAACTTGAAAGGGAGCTGAGACCGGGAACCACCGTCGTCACTCCAACCTTCCGATTCACCAGGAAACAACCCAGTAAAATGATACCCATCATACACGCACAAGGGGCGAAAACCCTCATCCGAGAAGTCTCTCTGACCACCTTCTAAATTTTACAGAATGCAGAATCATGCTACCATTCGTGGTGTCCTATCATTGTTTCACTCCCTATCGTATGAAGATCATCATCACCGAACCAACTGACAATGCTGTAACGATGTTTCGTCGTGCGGGCTATACCTTCCAACGGAAAGACGGGCCTGCCCGAAACGCTTCGCGTAGCGATGCGGGCGGGGATGAGATGAGCTTCATCCGACCACTCGCGAGAGCCGGCTATCCACGGTTTCACGCATACGCGAAGATGCATGAGAGAGACCTCCTCATCAATTTCCATCTCGATCAGAAGAGAGAGACCTATGGCGACGAGACGAGGCATCACGGCGAGTACGGCAACGATGGTCCACTGAAAGAGGAAGCATCTTATCTTCTCCGTCATTTCGGTCCGAAAGCGAAGCTCGGGTAACCATGACAAACAATTACAGATTTTATTGCCGGGGTGGCGAAATGGTAGACGCATCAGGTTTAGGACCTGACAGGAGCAATCCTATGGAGGTTCAAGTCCTCTCCCCGGCACATGCGAGTCCCTGCCCGCAACGCTTCGCAAAGCGATGCGGGCGAGTCTCCCGTAGCACAAAAAAAATACCGAGCTCCACTTTGGTCCGGTATTTTTCTTTTCTCTATAAAAATATCTATTCCCGTGGTCTGCGCGGAAGTGTCTCCGGAACGAGTGCCATCATGAATCCGGAGAGGAGGAGGATGAGCGCCATCGCAAAAAATGCCTTGACGGTGAAGAGTACCGATGCAGGGATATAACTCGCAAGCGCGGCGAATTTCTTCGACCCAGGAAGGAGCCCGACCGTTTCCGTACCATCCCCACTTCCCATCACTTCGACCTGAATCGACTTCGAGAAAACAGTCTCACCAGAATCGAATCCCGAAATATTCCAGAATTTCTTGAGGGCTCTTCGTATCGCCGGAGGCTGGATCACGGATGCGCCATACGAGATATTATAAATCTCTCCTGGCACCTTGATAATCGGTAGATTGATTTCCCCATTGGTATTCTCCGTCGCCGTTTCCCCGTCTATCTGCCACTCGCCTTTCGCACCATTTCGGAGGAACGACGGTATAAATATGGTTTTCAATCGGAGAGCGTCACCACTGAATGCCTGAAAAATGTTGAGACTGAGGTCATTATAAGAGTGTCCGGCAACATCCTTATATTGTCCGAGAAACTTCGGCCATGTCTTCCCAACATCGGCGGAAACGATCGCCACACTCGGATCGACGATACGGAATATTCGTGACAGTGTCGCTTTTTTCCCAGATACGACATCCACTGCCGTCACCCCGACCGTAAAAATATCCCCTGTCTCCCCGAAAACAGGGAGGAAGTTTGTCTTCGTCGCGACATCATTCGCGCACTGATACGAGAGGTTGTAGGTACACACGAGTGGCTTCCCATTGACGGTCCAGGCATAATCCGTAAATCCGGCTGATCCGAGCCGGAGTCCGATAATCTCATTGTTCATGACGGAGCAGACCGTCCGATGAGACGCAGTCTCACCGCAAATCTCATTACTCCTCACTCCAGAATTAAGAGAGAGTCTCAATGGATCTCCCTCAGCATTCACGAGGTATGCACCGATGCGATCCCGAATAGTCTGAAATTTCACGATGATATCGCCTCTCCCCTTCCGGGCAACATCCGAAGAAAAATTCTCCGAAACATTGACCGAAAACCGCATATACCCGACACCGTTCGCATCGACATAGTCAGAGAGACGAAGTCCGTTCTTCCAGACCCTCGGCATATTGAAAGGAAGTGAGATCTGAGAGAGTCCATTGCCCTGCATCAGACCGAGCAATCCCTGAGCCTTCAAATCAGTCGTAATATTCTTCGAACGACGCCCGGAACCACTATTGTCGAATTGTATGTTATTCGCCATCGACACCGTCCAATTAAATACCTGCTCCGATGAACCCACCGTGCTATTGCTCACCGTCGCGAAGGCGGTCACCGTATCTCCTGACATATCACCCGATTCATCATTGACCGGACTTTCCGGATCAGCCGTCACCGACACATCCATACGCCCCGGCTGACCACCCTCCGTCGGATCAACGAGATTCCGTTCGAGGCAATCATTGAGGTCGGCCGTCGCGGCAGGGATGGATACACTGTACCCACGGATAGTCTGCGGGTACGATCCTGCACCGGTAGCGATAGACATCGGACAATTATTTTTCGAAAATCCCCACATAATGTATGAGGAAGAATCGTCATGCTTGGTCGGTATCATGGAAGTCCCCTCCACGACGACACCCACCTTGTCCCCCGAATCATAATTCCAAGTAAACGAACTTTGACCGAGACCGACGATATTCGCTTCATCTTTATTTCCATTCTGTGCCGTACTTGGATCCTTCGGATCGGTATGCCAAAATCTTTCTTCATCCACACCGAAATTTGCATCACCAGCCGTCAATGAAGGAGCCTTCGGGAAGAGATGTGTACAATCACTCGGAGGAATACCCTCCGTTCCCGTGCAGGCACCTCCGACTGGATTGGATCCGAAATCAGAACCGTTCTTCGGATCAGCAAGACAACGGAGACTCCCTGATGCACATGAGGCAACACCCCCCGAACACTGCGGATACCCGACGAAGTAATAATTACTGTCACCCGCCGATGGGGTGAAGGACGATCCTGAGATATCACCAGAAAATCCACCACTGAAAGTCGCAGGCGTGACCAGTACACCGGTCGATGTCCCGATACAAGCCGGTCGAAGTCCGCCACTACAAACCCCACTCATATTCGATATCCCCTGCACCAATTCGTAAATCGTACCGGTAGATGGGTCATGGATGGCGCAGTAATTATTTCCCGTGCCGACTTTGTTATCCCCTCCGAAGCGCGCATTGTACCCATCATCATCTGTATTGTTTCCGCTTCCATAACTCGTCTCTGCATTATCAAATCCATTGGTCGCAAGTATTCGCATCGCTTCGATCTTCCAATCATTTGCCGTGATGCGCCCATTTCCATCATTGTCACATTTGATCCGGATATCTGCTGACGGCGAATTGTCGGCATCGCAATCCTTCCGCTTCAGATACCAGGAAAAATACAGTGCCCCTACCTCATTCGAAAAAAACGAGGGGAGAGCATTCGCGGTGATTTTCTGCCCAGGCTTCGGATCGGATGGTACGAAAGAGAGCGACACCTCAGGAACCGTCTTTTTCTGACTCCCGACATTGAACGATTCACCCTGATCCTGGATGCTGCCGAGGTTCATATGGTATCGATTCTCCAATTCACCCGCTACCTGAGACGGCGAAGGAATACTGATACCTTCCCCACCAAAAAGCCCCGCCTGTGCGGATGGGACGAGTGGTCCAATGAAAAAAGAAAGTGCGAGTATGAGGACACCCGTCGTTTTCAATAAATTCTTCAATGTTTTCATATTTTTTCGCTGTATCTCATTTTTTATAGCGGTTGTTCCGCTTTTTGCGGTACTTTCATTTCAACGGTCGCTCCGCTGTT
>JBATLQ010000044.1:0-5058 GCA_049289395.1 Candidatus Moraniibacteriota bacterium
AAAAACGGTCGTTCCGCCTGCGGGCGGTGCGACCGTTTTTTGAAAGACAGGGATGATACCGAGTATATTTTATAACAGCGGTTTCCGCCAGCCGGCGGATCCAGAAGCGGAACAACCGATGTTAAAAATGAGGAACGACCGTTATTCGTGCTACTGAAGGAGTTCGAGGAGGGAGGCGCCGTTCATTTCTAGGGGCTTTTCCGTGATACCCATGAGGTCGAGGATGGTAGGGGCGACATCAGAGAGGAGTCCTCGCACCTCGTTTTGTTCGAGGCGTATGAGTTCTGCGGATTTCTCGGTGTGATTTTCGGGAGAGATGAACCAGAGTGGGACGGGATTGGTCGAATGCTCGGTATCGATTTCGCCGGTTCCCATTTTCTTTAATTCCTCGGCATTGCCGTGATCGGCGGTGACGAAGAGACAGCCACCGACCTTCAGAACCGCGGGGATGAGTATGGACATCGTCTTGTCGGTCGCCTCGACGGCTTCGATAGAGGCTTCTTCATTACCGGTATGGGCGACCATGTCGGCATTGGCATAATTGATGAGGATGAAGTCATAGTCGCCTTTCTCGATGGCTTCAATGACGGTCTCGGTGATTTTCGGAGCACTCATCTCGGGGACTTCGTCGAAGTGGGCGACGATCTGGGAGGGCACGAGGATACGGTCTTCATTGGGGAACGGACTTTCCTTGCCACCGTTGAAAAAGTAGGTGACATGAGCATACTTCTCCGTCTCGGCGATGCGGAGTTGTTTTTTATTATTCCTCGAGAGGATTTCACCGAGAGAGTTCTGCACATCTTCGGGGGGGAAAGCGATGTCGAGTGGGAGATCCCTCTCGTATTCGGTCATGGTGACGAAATTGAGATCGAGGAATTTCGGTCGTTCGAATTTGTCGAAGCTTGGGAGGACGAAGGCTTTGGTGAGTTCCCTCGCCCGGTCTTCGCGGAAATTGTAGAAAATGACAGAATCTTTTTCCTTGATGAGTCCGATGGGCTGATTGTGTTCGGCGACGAGAGCCGGCTCGATGTATTCGTCGGTAATTTTCTTCAGGTAGCTCTGCTCGAGATAGGCTGTGGCATCGGTGATCTGTTCACCCTTGCCCTCGATGAGCATACGGTAGGCGCGTTCGATGCGATCCCAGTTGTTGTTGCGATCCATCGCCCAGTTACGACCGATGACGCTCGCGATGACTCCGACTCCTGCCATCTTGGCGAGCCGCTGTGTCTCGGCGATGTGCGAGACGCCGGAAGTCGGCGCAGAATCACGGCCATCGGTGAAACAGTGAATGAATACTTCCGTGAGGCCTTCTTCTTTCGCCATACGGAGGAGTGCGAAGAGATGATCCTTGTGGGAATGGACGGACCCGGATGAGACGAGCCCCATGAGGTGGAGGGCACTCCCGTTTTTCTTACAATTCTCCATCGCCTTGAGGAGGACTGGATTTTTGAAGAAAGTGCCGTCTTGGATGGAGAGGGCGATGCGTGGGAGGTTCTGATAGATGACGCGACCGGCACCGAGGGTCATGTGACCCACTTCGCTGTTTCCTGCGGTATTCCAGGGGAGACCGACGGAAATGCCCGATGCCTGGAGGGCGACCATCGGGTAGAATCGGCTCATCTTGTCGAAAGTCGGGAGCTTGCCTTCCTTGATGGGATTGCCCTGTATGGTATTGGAGAGTCCCCAACCATCGAGGACGACGAGTATGACGGGTTTATATGTTTTCATGTGTTTTATTGGTGAAGCCTAATCAGAATAGGCGAATTACTCTCAGTCTATCATTGTTTTCGCTTTGACAAAAGCCCGTGGGAAGAGTATGATGGAGGAAGTAAATAATATACCTCTCTTTGATTGGTAACTGCCGATTTCAGAAAAATAGAGGAGTGAAGAGTACTCATTTGCACATGTATAAGCACTTTTTTGCCAATCGTTTCTTGAGGGGGTCGATAGTTCGTTCTTTTTGACGGACATTTCGATTTCTTCTCCCCATTGAACGATTATTTTTCTTGAAATACTGAACGCGAGATGGACGCGGACAGTCGCCGTTACCTTTGGAAGAGGGCTTGAACCATATGGAAACAAGTTTTTTTGTGTTACTCGTGGGGATTATCTCCCTTACGGTCGGATCGGTTATCGGGTATTTCACCAGGCAGGGTATCGCGAAGAATCAGCTCTCGACCGCCGAAGGGAAGGCGGCGAAGATCATCGATGAAGCGGATGTGAAGGCGCGGGAGATCGCGCTCGAGGCGACGAACAAGGCCGTGCGGATCCTCGAGGAAGCGAAGAAGGAGGAGAAAGAGCGGGAGGAGAACCTCAATCGCGAGTCTCGTCGTTTGGAGAAGCGCGAATCACAGATCGAGGTGATGAACGCGGAAGTGGCGAATGACAAGAAGAATCTCCTCAAGCGGGCGGAGGATATCAAGAAGATTCAGGAGGAAATCGAACGCCTTCGGAAAGAAGAAGGCGAAAAGCTCCAGCAGGTCGCCGGACTCTCGACCGATGATGCGAAGAAGGAGCTTTTCAACCTCGTGGAAGAGGAGAATAAGTCCGCTTTGACGGAGAAGATGATGAAGCTCGAGAAGGAGGGTGCAGATACGCTCGAACGCCGGGCGCTCGATATCATGGGGACGGTGATACAGAAATATTCCCGTTCACATGTGTCCGAGTTCACGACGACGACGATACAGATACCGAATGATGAGATCAAGGGGAAGATCATCGGGAAGGAAGGACGCAATATCCGCGCATTGGAAAAAGAAACCGGCGTGGAACTCATCGTGGATGATACTCCGGGAACTATCGTAATCTCCGGATTCGACCCGGTGCGGCGTGCGGTCGCCTCTATCGCCCTTGAGAAACTTATCAGTGATGGCCGTATTCATCCGGCGCGCATCGAGGAAGCGGTGGTGGAAGCGAAGAAAGAAATCGATGTGAAGATCAAGGAGGCGGGAGAGGCGGCGGCGTATGAGGCGGGCATCACCGGCATTCATCCGAAACTCCTCTATATCCTCGGTCGATTGCAGTATCGGTATAGTTACAAGCAGAATGTGCTCATCCATACACTCGAGGTTTCCTATATCGCAGGAGCCCTCGCGGCGGAACTCGGTGGCAATGTCGCCGTCGCGAAGAAGGCGGGATTGTTCCATGATATCGGCAAGGCGGTAGATCATGAAATCGAAGGAACGCATGTGAAGATCGGTATGCGCATCCTCGAGAAATTCGGAATCGGTCAGGATGTGATCGATGCGATGAAATGTCACCATGACGAGTATCCACATACGACGCTGGAGTCGTTTATCGTGACCGCGGCGGATGCCATCTCCGCGGCGCGTCCGGGTGCGAGGAAGGAAACGGCGGAGAAATATATCAAGCGCATGCAGGAACTCGAAGCGCTCGTCAATTCGTTCCCGGAGGTGGAGAAATCGTATGCGATTCAGGCTGGGCGCGAGGTGCGCATCTTCGTCAGTCCCGAGAAGACCGATGACTATTCGGCGCTGAAACTGGCTCAGGATGTCGCGAAACGAATGGAAGAAGAATTGAAATATCCGGGTGAGATCAAGGTGGTGGTATTTCGTGAGACACGGGCGATTGAATATGCCAGATAAAAATCGAATCGATTCAATTACCAATAACCAATCCGCCAGATGGCGGACCAATAATCAAATAAATTACAAAATCAAATATCAAAAACATCTGATCTATAATTTGGTGTATTGAAAATCGATCATTGAAAATTGTTTAGAAATTAGAAATTAGAAATTGGTAATTTTTTTTGGGATTTGCCTTGTTTGGGGGAAAAGTTTAGAATAGGTGACAGGAGGTGTAAATATAACTTAATGTCTGAGCCCCTCCGGCTCGCATTGAAACTAGGAAGGCAGGTGACAACTATGGAAAAAAATGTAAACAAAGACGCACTCGTGCAAGCAATCGTCGCGAAGACTGACCTCACCAAGAAGGATGTAGAGTCAGTGCTCGAAGCGATGATCGATGTCGTAACCGCCGAGCTCTCTTCGGGGAACAAGGTGACGATGACCGGTTTCGGAACCTTCCGTGTTTCGAATCGTGCTGCTCGTCAGGGGATCAATCCTCAGACCAAGGCTCCTATCACGATCCCAGCTATGACGGTACCGAAATTCACCGCCGGCAAGACTTTGAAGGAAGCTGTAAAGTAATTTTACAGCAGAAAGACTCGCTGTGGGCAATGCCCATGGTGAGAAAACAAAAAGATAGAACTGTATCCCGCCCGCGAGGGCGGGATACCGTTTTTCAAGCGAATTGACTATTGGTCAAATGATTGGTACGCTAGGGCAGTGAAATGCGGGGCATAGTATAGTGGCTCGCCTCGACTCGCGGACTCATCAACGCGAGGCGGGTAGTACGAGTGATTTGGGATTTTTGTTCGATAATGTTGTGTTGGTGGGTTAAAAATCGGGGCATAGTATAGTGGTAGTACGAGTGATTTGGGATCATTTAGTCTCGGTTCGATTCCGAGTGCCCCGACAGAGAGAGTAATATCGTTTACAGAAAAAAAATATGGAGAAATTCACGCTGACTTTGAAGAGTATAGTAGATGTGGCGGATGGGACGAAGATGTTTGTCTTCACCAAGCCGGTCGGATTTGAATTCAAGGCAGGGCAGTATGTCGCACTCGAAGTGAAGGAATTCACGGTCGAGGATGATGGCAAGGGGCGTTTCCGATCGCTTTCCATAGCATCGGCTCCGTATGAGGATGAACTCCACTTCGTGATGCGGGCGGGAGAGAGTAGTTATAAGAAAACGATGTGGTCACTCACTGTCGGCGATGAAGTGTTCGTCATGAAGCCGGTCGGGACATTCGTACTCTCCGAAGAAGATGATGCGACGCCGGTCGTTTTTCTCATCGGTGGGGTCGGTATCACGCCGGCGCGGAGTATGCTTCGGCAGGCGATGCATCTTTCTTCACAACGAGATTTCTTCCTCTTCTATTCCAATCGACTCCTGAAGGATGCCGCGTTTCACGAGGAGATGAAGGCGATGCCGACAGAACACTTCACCTATGTGAATACGCTGACTCAGACG
>JBATLQ010000045.1:0-69590 GCA_049289395.1 Candidatus Moraniibacteriota bacterium
TAGTAGCCCTGTTCGAGAAAGTCCGAGTACAACTGAATCTGATAAAACAACATACTAAAGAGGATCACCGCGAGGATACCGACCGGCCAATTCCAAATACTCTTCCGCGTCGTCAGCCACACGCACCAGATATTGAGTATCGTCCCGAAAAACTCGAGGTAACTCATCGGGTACTCCCACACCGTAAAGAAAATAGTATTGATATCAAAGAGTGAATAAATCATAAAATTGTATCGATTAGAGAAATTAACGCCCCCCATCTCCCACCTTTTGCCTCGTGTAGTATGTGTATTATATACACTAATTAGTCAAGAAGGATTCCGATACATCCATAGAATGAAGACCTATCGGACTCTCCCCTCCCGGCGCCCCGACCCAGGCACCACTCCTTATATATTGTATTATACACACTAACTAAATCCCGTCAAGTACTCCGATTCAAACAAAGAAAAAACCCGCCTCTCTGAGCGCGGGTTAATGGTGCCGGGAGTTCCCGGCTAGTTGGCGGCGGGCGACGACGCGCCTCGATGGAGATCTTTCTTGATTGACAGGTCGCACTCAGCGTAGTGCGAGCAGTTGGCGCAGTCATGTACGCCGTCGCCAAACAACGACAAGGCAAGCGCGAGGGCTTCATCCAGGCTGACCTGGCGCTGACGCTTCTTCACCCAGAAAGTCCAGCCGGGACCAATAGTGGCGCCATCGACATCGGGCGAGTAGTACGCCTCACTGTAACGACCCGTAACGGAAGCCCACATCATCCCGGCCAAGGCCTCTTGCCACGACTGGAGTTGCCTGACTTTCGAAATCAAGTCATCCGGAACCCGATTCCCCCGCGGCTGAACTTCGGCAAAACTCCGGATTTCCTGGAGCATGCTCTCGCAGAGACCAGAGGCGATCCAGAAATACCGCTCATCAGGGTTGAGATCGCCAATCAGCTTGGCCTCGGTCAGACCCAGCCTATCACCGCTCCACGGAACGGACAGCCCTTGCTCGCGAACGGCCTCCAAAAGCGCCATTGGGGTTTCAACTTCAACGACCTTTCCGTCCGTAGTGCAAAATTTCAACTTCATTTCCTTCTCCTCTAGCATATGCGTCGCCACACCGACGACTCAATATCATTACATATTTCAATGAATCAGTCAATATCTGTTACGAAATAAAAACGGACAGAGAGAGTTCTCCCTGTCCGCATAGAAACGGCGTACCTCAGTCGATATCGAGCTGCCGATCGAAGGTGATCGGTACCCGACGCCCGGCGTCCGGACTGAGCCCCAAACGAGTCACCTTTGGTCCCGGTGGAGACTGACGCCGCTTGTGTTCATTCCGGTCGATCCGCGTCACGATCTCTTCGACCACCTCGAGCGGAGCAATTCCGCGAGCAACGATTTCATCGATCGAAAGCCGCGCCACGACATAGGCATCGACAATCGCATCGAGTATATCGTACGGCGGGAGCGAGTCCTGATCCACCTGACCCGGAGCGAGTTCCGCTGATGGCGCGCGCGTCAGCACATTTTCCGGAATAATCTGACTCACCGTATTGCGATGCCGAGCCAACCGATACACCGAAGTCTTCGGTACATCCTTCAGAACGGCGAAGCCACCAGCCATATCGCCATAGAGCGTCGCGTATCCGACGGACATCTCGCTCTTGTTCCCAGTCGTGAGCACCATGCCATGATGCTTGTTGGCGAGCGACATCAGGATCATCCCACGGCAACGCGCCTGCAGATTCTCCTCCGTGACATCCCTCGGAAGCAAAGCGAAATCATCGGCAAGTCCCGCCATGAACGCCCCGTACATCGGCTCAATCGAAATCACCGAGTACGGCGTCCCGAGCGCCGTCGCCTCTGCTGCTGCATCATCCCGACTCATCTGTCCCGTATAACGGAACGGCATCATAACCGCATGCACATTCTCGGCACCCAGAGCATCGGAAGCGATGGCGAGCGTCAGCGCCGAATCAATGCCACCCGACAGACCCAAAAACACCGTCTCGAAACCGTTCTTACAAACATAATCCCTCGTCGCGAGCACGAGTGCATCGTAGAGATGCGAGATACTGTCGGTATC
The DNA here is from genome assembly GCA_049289395.1 of Candidatus Moraniibacteriota bacterium. Lineage (GTDB taxonomy): Bacteria > Patescibacteriota > Minisyncoccia > Moranbacterales > UBA1568 > CAYTED01. Next base: position 2,074 of record JBATLQ010000045.1, read on the forward strand.
CGGAACCACTTCAATCGGCGCTGCTCCAAATGTCTCGACCATGATTGGCTCGTTGCAAAAGAAGTCCTCGGCCATCGCTACAACTTTCCCTTGCGAATTAAGGACGAAGCTCCCACCATCGAAGACGAGCTCATCTTGACCACCAACCCGGTTCACATAGACGACGATCGGATTCCCCATCGCCAATGCTGCTTCTCGTACCACCTCGAGACGCACATCGCGCTTGCCGAGATAGTACGGCGAGGCATTGATGGAGAGGACGACATCCGGTCGAAGCGCAGCCAGCTCCTCCACCATGTTGCGGTGATAGAGCGTACGACCGGCTTCATCATGATTGGACAGCGCCCAGATGTCTTCACAAACGAGCAGTCCGATGCGCTTCCCTTGAAACACGAAGACTTCCGCCGGATTCGTACCCGGCTCAAGCCAGCGGCGCTCGTCGAACTCACCATAGGTCGGCAAATTCACTTTGCGCGCACGGAAGATGATCTCCTGATTACGCATGACGATACCGCTATTGAAGAACGGCTTGCCATTTCCAGGATTCCGCTCGGCGATACCCAGCACGAGTGCCGTATGCCCGGACAACGAGAGCAATTTCGCTATCGCCAGATCCTGCGCCTCGAGGATATCCTGGTAGGCGATGAGATCATTGATCGGATACCCGAGCAGGGCGAACTCTGGAAATACTGCCATGTCGGCATCGGCAGCCACGGCTTTCTGATAGGCCGCCTCAACTTGCCGCAGATTGCCCCGCACATCGCCCGGAATCGGATTGATAGAACATGCCGCGATTTTCATCTTGCTTCTCCTTGTCAAAGTACGATTCATCTCTCATTTCGATTCACCACATCATTCACGACTGATGATTCGAAAAAGAGAGGGAATGTCTCGTTGTTCCGAAACATTCCCTCTGACACGCAACTGCTTAGTACACCGGTTGTTCTCGGAAGAGCGAACGATGATGAAAAATTCGCCTCATCTCAGAAACAACTACATCGAAACCAACCGCCTTATCCATATTGTCCGAAAGCTTTGCGGCCGGATTACCAGCTGCTTCGACGAGCTTCATGACAATCGAGATAGGGTCAAGGATGCCGACATCATGACCCTTGTTCGTTCCCCAACCGAAACCACCGCCTATCCGACCCAGGAAACGCTGCTCGAGTGCCACCATCTTCTTCGGCGTCAGCCCATCGGTGAATAACGCGAGCTTTTGCAGAGGGCTGATATTCTCCTCACCGTAGATTCGAATATAGGCTTCACCTTGTTCGAAGGGATCACCAGAATCTTGCCGTATGCCACGATAGTCCCGGAGATAATGCTTTGGAATATTGTGGAAAAAATACTCACTTCCGAAAGTATCCGGCAACATGATGAGTGCCTTGTGCCCATAGAGTCTCTGCCACTTCTCGAGCACTTCATACAGCGCCCACCGCATCGCCTCCTCTCCCTCATGCGCCCGAAGTGCGACGAGTGCCATCGACAATTCATGAGCAGTCGTACCGGTCGGCTCGACGCCCGTTTCAGAAGCGAGCTGCACATTCGAAATCCCGGATAAATGAGTCGGGATTTGACCGTACAGTATCTCCGTCGTATGCCGCTCCCAGTCTCCTGTGAGGCGCCGACGGAGATCGAACAACGCGATCTTCCAATGCAATGTCTTCAGCACCGGAATTTTCGCACACAATCGCTCCTCGCCATCCTTGATGACCACCGCATGCGCCGAGTCGTCCTCACCGATCACGCGACGAGCCCGCAATTCCGTGATCATCGGAAGTATGAACAGCTCCCAAAGTGTCACTTCGAACCACAGACCTTCCGCGACGATACGCAGTTGCCCATTCGGTGCCGTCTCGACGAGCACATCTGGCAAACGGATATCCCGAAGCGCCAAAAGAAATGCTTCCGGGAACATGCTCCATCCTCGCAGATATGCGATATGCGCATCCATGAAACGGAGCGACTGAACATGTCGGATGTTTTCCTTCAGTAGTCCGAGATCGATGAGTTCCGCCAAGCGCACCGACTTGGAACGATTGGTGAATTCGAATTTCACGCGGAGATTGGGGAAAAACCGCCAGATGAAATACATCATGAGGAACTTGTAAACATCCGTCTCGATGATGCTCCGAACAATCGGTGAATCCTTTTTCCAAAGTCTGTTCATGATGCATTGTCTCCTATCTGCATGGGATATTGATTGAAATGCCGACGAAGCAGCACTTCCACTTCCGGATGAACGATGCCCTGTGGCAATGCCCCTCCGGCCTGAACCGAACGACGCACAACATTCCTTTTTGCTTCAGTTTCCAAAGAACGCTCCGCCCCACTCTATCTTTTCAGATTGAGACGGGGAAAAGTATTGCCAACCTCGTTCGCACCACTTTTCCCAAAACACACCTTACCCCGGTCGAACCCTCCCGCTTTCATACTTAGTGTAATATAAACACTATATATACCAACAGGATATCTGTCAAGGAATCCATGGAGCAAAAGCCCCGTTTGATCATTGTTCCTCCAAAATTCCCCCCGTCCATCGGCAAAAATTTTGAAAAATTATTCTACACTATTCATGGCTTTTTGTAAAGGGCGCGGAAACCTCCGCTGTCCCACCCTCATACCCAATAAAAAACGCGTATGGAATCCATACGCGCGAAAGACACGATACTTCACAATCGGCTCTCATTCGCCCCCGGGACAATCAGAGGGCTTCCCCCCTAATCGCGCCACGGCCTTGACGATTTCAGTCGTCGACGAATGTTCGACCACATCCCGGACGATGACGATCTGACCAGCGGATTCTTTTCCGAGGATTTCGCTCTCGCGCCCGGCAAAGGCATCATTCTTGAAGATGCTCTCAGGCCGAATGAGTTCCGAAGCCCGAGCGAAGTCACGCACACTCCCCATGATGAAAGCGAATGCCACCGGCTTCATCATGTCAATCATGACAACGCGACGCGAGTCATAAATGATCGGACGCCCCTCCCCCTTCCGCTCCCGGACGAGCTCGTCGGAATCAACCCCTACGATGAGGACATCGCACATGCGACGACACCGCGCGAGAAAGAGAACATGCTGGAAATGCGCGAGATCGAAGGAGCCCGATGCGAGTCCGACGGTCTTGCCATTCCTACGCTCATGAGTGAGATAGGCAGACACGACGGCACAATCCATCGGATCGGTGAGGTTAAAGATCATGCTCAATCCTCCATGGTTATCATACAATCACGAAACTGCGATGAGTCGTGAGCCACTATACGACCCATGACCATACCATATCCGCCGAAAAACTTCAAGCTTCGGTCACGCTCCAGACAAAGAAAAAGCCGGGGGTGATGTTTCATCACTCCCGGCTTGCTGCATTTGCTGCTACTGCCCACAACGCGCTACTTGGTGCGCACACTCCAGAGCTGACCACCCTGGACATAGAGCACCTTATCGCCCCAATTGGCAAGAGCCATATCGGTCGCAATCATCTTGTCTACAACCATAGACACTTTGTTGGCAGTCGGAACGATAATTGACAGCTCTCCGTCAACACTAATTGACGCCGCTACGCCCTTGGGGAGAATAGCGACATTGAGATCGGGGACATCGACTGGAGAACGAGCAAAGACATACTTGGCATAGTCCTTCTCGAAGGTAAACTCGAGGCGTTCGTAATCACCGCTCTGATTGACGACGGAGAGGACTACATAGCGTGGCCCAGCCTTTGCTACGATGACAGTGATGCCATCCAGCTCGGGGGCTCGGGTAATCGCACATGCCTTGCCACCAAAGGGAACAATGAGAAATGTCGCCCCGAGCGCATCCTGCACTCCGACACCATCGAACCACTTCGTTGAATTCCGCAATGCCCCCCAGGTGTTTCCGGAAGACAAAAGCGGCGTATTGAACATCGTGAGCACGAGTTCGGTGATACCACGATCACTCACAGCGAACAGTCGATCAGCAGACCGGAACAATCCATGGGCCTTGAGTGCGAAAGAGAGCTCCATCGTCTTTCCCGATGCAGCCTCGACATACTTGAACCCAAGCACGCCATTCTCGATCGTACCGACGAGCCATCCCCTGTCAACCTTCACCACTTCGACATCGCGGGTCTTAACCACGCCAATAGTTTTCTTCATGGTGAGTTCGACAAGCGAACCATCAGCACACTGCACGACACCGCATGGCCAGACCCGAAGAACAGGATTGCCAGTGGGAGCGTACAACTTCTCGAAGGCGAGTGAGCCCGTCGCGGTACTGACCACACGGAGAACGCGTGCCGCCTGCGCAACCTGTGTCCCCACTTGAAGTGGTGATGGCGGAATGGAACGCTCACCGTGTTGAAACGCGGCCTCGTACCAGGAAAGTAGTGGTGTGGGAATACATGAGAAATCGCGCACTGCCCTATTGAGAGTCACTCCAGGAGTGAAGACCGATTTATTTGCCTTCATTCTTTCGAGAAACTCGACCGGCTTGTAGCCCTGGAGCGTTCCTTTGTACGGGTGAGTCCCTGTGAAGAGCTGAAATGTAACAACCCCCCAAGCAAACCAGTCGCTTTCAACTGAGACCAGCTTGGTATGCCAATCGCGAATCGAAGGCATCTTGGCTACCGTAGGAGGAATTTGCCCTCCAAGCACCCACGAGTCGACATCAATCACCCTTGGTGAAGGTTTCGCCCTATCACCAAAGTTGACCAGCCAATTGAGTTCATTGGCATCGACCATAATCGCATTCGCCGCATGCGCATAGCGCACCGTATCATGCATACCACCTGCGAGAATCCTCGCCGACTCATCCGTGAAGCTTTCGCGTTGACGGAAATCATTCGTGAACACCCGCGACATCGGCTCACCTGCCGCAAAGGGCATGTAATAGCCAATGGGTTCACCGGAAGCCGCATCGCTAGCGATACCCTGCGGACCGACGATCGTCATATGCTTGATGAGTGCAAGCTGGCGGATCTTCTCGATCATGCCACGCTGCTTCATCTTGCCTGCGTTGATGTAAATCTTCACAATGGTGTCGCCAGTGCGATAGATGATGCCTTCACCACCCTGAGCCACATAATCATCGGGTCGGAGGGTGAAGGTTCCGCGTCCCTCAAGTGCTACTTTGCGAGTCTTGGTTTGAGTTGCCATGGATATCTCCTTGTTCAATCGGTTCGATCTCGACATGGATCACTGCATACGCAATGTCATCCATCGGTCCTTTACCTTGGTTGCAGAAGTCCTTGAGTGCACGAATCATCCGGCGCTTCACGAATACGCCCTTCGTAGTCTTGAAGGAGAGGAGTGCGATGACGACATCCTTCCAGTCGACGCCATCGACACGCAACACGCCATCGGTAAAGACAGCAATCACATCAATGTAATCTGTCAATGTTTCCTTGCTGATCGATTGAGTGATGCCTCGCATACCATCGATAACAGCATGAGCCACCGTACCGCGGCAAACGAATTCTTTGCTGATGGGATCATAACTCCAATGCTCCTCGAACAGAGCAGGGGTCGTCGGGTCGCCGTGCTCGCGAACATAGCCTGCCCCACCCGACTCTTCGCGATACTGTGGATAGAACGGCACCTTACCCCAATCGTATCGGAATATCGACACTGAACCATCTCGTGCCTTCGTAGCAATCACGCCATCCCCGACAAGGTGAATCACTCCTCCTTCTCTGGTGGCAAATGCGTAGCCACAGGTCGCCAGCATGTCATCTCGTGCCAGACCGAGTGCATGGCGCACCGTACCAAGTACGATACGCTGTTGTACGCCAACTTCAGTAACGACACCATGTTCACCCGTATCCGATGAGAAATTGATATTGTCATGCCGGTCATAATAGGCACGGATTGCGGCGATAGAACCGAATGTGAGCACGCGTGCACCCATATCGGTCTCTCCGCCAGCAGAACACCCGTCCGAAATGACGGCACAGGCCATCCCATCCTCATACATCGAGAGCGCGTGATCCTGACAAGGCTTCCCGCTCCCGACATGCTCGCGTCCGATACTAAAGTGGTGGTCTGCAGAAAGTCTGATCATTTGAATCTCCTCCCTCCGAATGAAAGAAAAAAGGGCAACGATTGACTCGCTGCCCCAGGTTGCTTGATGCCTCGCGCGCGACTAGATTGTCGCGGCGATATTCTGACTCGGACCACCGGTACCGATCGCCTGCGATTGGCTCGAAATTGACTGATCGATGAAGGCCCCCAGCTTGGCCAACTTGGCCGGGGTTGCCTCACCTGCATCGACATACTGCGTCATACCGGCCTCGGCATGAAATGTCTCGAGCGCCCGCTTGACACCAGACTCCATCGTATTGATGCCGATGAGAATCGAGATCATCGATTCGAGCTTCTCGCCCGTGACCGACTGCTCGAGCTCTTGGCGTACCATGTGCATGGTGGCGACCGAAGCGTTCTCACCGCCATCGGTGATGATGAAGGCAATGCCGTTGACGCCGAATTCCTGTTCGGTGAGTTCTTCGCCATACTTGTTCATCGCACCGACCCCGGAGTAGACCGCGTCGCAAAGCGGCGTCATGCCACCCGGATCCAAATCCGGGTAGGCGGCGACATCAATCTCGGCGAGGGGCTTGAAGCCATGAACTTCCTTCACACCGTTCGGGTACTTGTCCGAAAAGTAGATGACCCGCAGGAGCAGATTGTCACTCCGCGGCGACTTTTTGCAAGCAAGCACAGCGGCTTCGAGCATCTTGCCCAGCTCGACCTTGAAACGAGCGGTCGAACCAGTCTCGTCCACCGCGATGGTGGCGAGGGTGTACTCGGATGCGCCGAGCGCGTCGAGCCGAGTTCCGCTGAAGCTGAAATTTCCAGCCAGCCGGTGTTGTTGCATATTGTCATCGTTCATCAAACGGGGCATGTTGATCTCCTTGTTTCGGTTGGTTTGGGTGACGAATCACTGCTTAGCGCAGGAAATCGTCGGCGGTGGTGAGCGTCATGCCCTGAGACTGCATCGACTGCAGCCAGGCTTGGGCGATAGTCGGAAAATCCGGCGTACCCGGTCCCTGAGGAACCGGATGAGTGCAATCGGTGATGATGTGGAACTTCCTGATGTGTTCATCACCGATGTATTGCGCGATCTGATTGACCGTCCGCAGAACACAGTGCGACAGGGCTTCGCCGGCAACACCGATGATGTCGGCCTCGCGCATGACCTCAAGGAGACCGGTATTGAGCTGGGTTGACGGATCTTCGGGATCAGGAACTTCAGCCATGAGAGCACCGAAGTGTTCGGTGAACACATTGGTACCCTTGGTGACATAGTTCACATTGGCAAACTCCTTGCGCTCCCAAGCCTCGAGGGCGGCGAACAGATTCGCCTGCACGGCCGCGCCGGGCGTGCCGATGAGGCAGTGGTCCGGCCAGATGAGGTGAGCGTAGTTGCCCGGCGTGCTTTCCAGGGTACGACAGTACTCGAGAAGACGCTTGCGAAACGCGGGGTTACGCGGCGACCAGACGCCAGCCTCGATATCCTTGGCGAAGATGAGCGTGAACGGGTTCGGCATATTGCCGTCCTGGTCGCGCCACATGCCACGGTGCGAAACATCGATCACGCGGTGCGAATCGAGCGTCACATGAATGTCATCGAGCTTAGGACCGACCCGCCGGATCAGCCCGGCCAGACGATCCATGTCGGCATTAGCGCCGGGCACGGGAAGCGTCGAACTCGGGGAGTCCATGAAGTCGTTCTGGGGATCGATGATCATGAGGTGAACCTTCAGATTTTTTGACATGCTGAGATACTCCTGGGTTAATTGACATTGATATATCAGGAACTTCGGGTGTCGAAACTCGCTCGTGATGAGTGAATTCCGACGATTTTCCTTCATTCCTATTGTTAAACAGCGTCCCAATAGCTGTAAAGCCTGGGGCACTGTCTTACAAGGTGTTCCTTGAAAAACACTGCTCCGCGCTTTACTTTATGCACAACTACATCAACCTGAGAATCCAATCCACAACTCGCCCCTTCAGAGAAGGATGACATTACCATCTATGCAATATATTGTCAACCCCTGTTCCAGTTGTTCCATCACCCATTTTATAAAATTCTTCGCCAGCCCTTCTTTATACCCATCCCACTACTAAGTGTAGTATATACACTATATATTTTCTGTCAAGGGAAACATAAAAAAAATCCCTTCTCTGAAGGGATTTTGGAATAGCAATCAAACCAGTGGCTCTATTTCTTCCCCAAATTTTTCAAGGCGTAACGAATGCGCTCGCCGGGAGTCGTGATATCAGTCGGAATATCTTTCAACGACTCCCTCGCCTGCGCTGCGGAGTAGCCGAGCGCCATGAGCCCCTCTACCGCATCCTGATCCGCGGAGATAGACGCGCGACCAGTCACTTCCGCCGCGGTCACTTTGTTCTGCAATTCGACGATGATCTTCTCTGCCGTTTTCTTCCCGACGCCGGAGATCCGCGTGAGGATAGTCGGGTCGCGCTCTACTACCGCCGCACGGATCGTATTCGTATCGGCGATAGAGAGGATGCCGAGTGCCATCTTCGGCCCGACGCCCGATACCGAGATGAGCAATTGAAATACATTCAATTCATCTTCTTCGAGAAATCCGAACAACGCGAACTGATCCTCCCGCACATGCGTATGGATATGGAGCGTCACCTCGTCTCGTCCGGCGAGCTTGCCCAAGGCATACGCGGATACCATGACGAGATACCCCACCCCATGCACATCGACGATGACCGATGTCCCCTTCATCCCGACGACTTTCCCTGTGAGCAGTGCGATCATAGTATTTCCTTCAATTTCCTCCTGCTGTTTCTATCTCCAGCATAAGGGGTGGTACAAAATGTACCCCAGTTGACAGAAAGCTCCAAATCTCGTGCTCGTATCTTTTTAATGTATTGCTTTACATCAGCGGAATCAGTAAGTACTCGAACGACATCAGCCACGGAGAAATACCATTGGTTATCATGCCAAGATCGGCGAACCTCTCTCTCTTCAAAAATCGCCAGGGCAGTTTTCATAACTTCAAACATTATTTTCTTCTTCAGTATAGCATTATCAATTGTTTTCGATGCCATCCCTTGCCAAAGGGGAAAATCCATGGTACAAAAGGATAGTCCTGTTTCAAAGAAAATCCGAAACTCTCACGGTAACGATTTTCATTTTTAATTTTAATTTCGAAATGACAACGCTATGCCAATCAAGGAAAATGCGAGGAAATACATGCGCGTCACCAAGCGGAAGACCCTCCGTAACAAGATCGTGAAGGGTGTCGTAAAGAGCGCGGTGAAGAATACCCGTACAGCCGTCGCCTCGGGCGATGTCGCGACTATGAAAGAGACCTACCTCAAGGCGCAGAAAGCCATCGACAAAGCCGCCGCGAAGGGTATCATCAAGAAGAATACCGCAGCGAGGAAAAAATCCCGCCTCAACGCCGCCATCAAGAAAGCGAGCTTGAAGAAATAGTATCTCGTATCCCTGCCCGTCCGGCAGGCGGGAAGTATTATGTATTTTCTATACCGTATGAAAAAAACTCACCAAGTGGTGAGTTTTTTTCTGTTCATTGTTTCTTGTTCCCTGTTCCCTGATTTTAAAACTTCGCCACGAACAAATACACCGCGAGGTCGGGACGGAGGGCGCCGGTCTTGATACGGGCATCCGCTTCGGCGAGGAATGCGAAGGATTTCTTCAATCGGTCCATCGGGAGCTTTGCTATCGCGGAGAGGCACTTGCGTACCGAATATTCCTTCATCCCTGTTTGATTCGCGATTGCCTGTGATTGGCGGATACCCCGGTCATACGCATCCCGCACCGAGACGAGGAGTCGCATTTGCCAGGCGCAGGATCCGAGTATGCGAAACGCGTCCTCGCCCTTCCCCAGCTCCCGCGCGAAGAGCTGTATCGCTCCATCGCGCCGCCCAGACACGATGAGGTCGAGTGCCTCGAACACCGTCCCACCCGGTGCAAAGGAAATAAACTCACGCAACTCGCCTTCAGATATATTCCCCTCGGATTTCAGGAAAGCAAGTTTCGCGATCTCACTCTCCAGACGATACATATTCGTCCCACACTCGAGGATAAGCGCGCGAAGTGCCGGAAGCGAGAGCGTCGCCATTGCATTCCGCTCAGCAAACAATTTCGACGCATACTGTTCCAATTCCTGTGGAAGCGGTTTTTCATTGAGCACGACAGGCTCCGCCTTTTTCGAAAGCAACACCTGAAGTTCATTTTTCTTCCTCAATTTTCCCGCCTCAGAAAAAAGGATATGAATGGATGCATCGGAAAAAAGTTCGGGGTGTGATTCCAATGCCGTGCAAATGCGACCGGAAAAAAGTTCATTCGAGAGCACATTCCGAATCACGATCATCTTTTCTTCGGAAAATAATCCCGTCTGCCATGCCTCTTGCAAAACCCTCCAAGTATTCTCCTCCTCACCAGAAAGATCGAAATCAAGAATAAGTACCTGTGCCCCTTGGTGATGTGCTGAAAAATCAGCACGAAGCTCCCGCTCCCGACGCCTCACGAAATATTCGCTTTCCCCCGATAAAAATTGAATCATACTTCCAGTATACCAAAAAGAGCGGTTCCCCGCTCTTTCTTTCAATCAGCGGTCGTTCCACTTTTTGAGCGGTGCCTCCGCTGATGGAAAGCCTTGTTTTTCGAACAGCGGACGCACCGCCCGCAGGCGGAACGACCGCTCGCGCATATTCTGAATTCCCTATTCCAAAGTCTACATTCTACATTCCACATTCTCTATTCTTCTTTATGCCTTCACTTCCCAGCTGAAGAGTTGCCCTGGCACCATGACTTCCACCCAGATCTGCCCGGGAACGAATTTTATTTCCGATCCGCTCTCATCGTAGAAGAAGAGTTTGGAATCCGCTGACTTCCGGCTTTTCTTCCAAGTACCCCGATATTCCTTGCCATTCATATAATACCGTGCGTCACCCGTTTCTGCCGTATCGAACCACGGATCACCGAATTGGAGATTGTTGTACCGACCGGAAATATTTTTCGGTCCCGTCTTCTCCCAGTCCTCGAGTCCCGCCCAGGGATCCTGCACCCCCCTCGCCGTATAATCGACGGTCGCCATGATCTGCTCATTCTCCGCGATGGCGAGCACGATATTTTTCGGCGCGATTCGCTTGTTGTTGTTCCGATCGAGATCCGCCACTCCACCCCAAGTACGGAGGTAACTATTCGAGTCACGATCATAGTCATACTCCACCTCCATCATTCCCGGGTACCCGAAACGGAGGTGTCCGCCAGCTGGTCGATCTTCCACCTTCGCATCTTCCTCGTGTGGATACCCCGCGAATGAATTCGTATCACGATACTCGTATTTTTTTGCCGCGGCGAGGAGCTGTTCTCCCTTGATATATCCCGTATCTTCGCCTCTCATGAGACCCGTCCGTTCTTTCCGGAAACAGAAATCATTCGCCGGCTTCCCACCCTGATTGTTGCAGTCCAAATTGTCGATCACACCATCGTCGAGCTTCTTCAGGGCAAACGCCGACCCGCCCCATCCGACGAACACCGCATCGAGCCCCTTCGCCACACTGATATAATCATGACGAGCACTGCGCATCGCACCGATCTCATCCGGAATATCACACTGGTACACGCCGAGGAGTCGCGTCACGAATATGCCTTCCGCCGGATTCGGCATCTCGAATACCATGTCCGCCTGAGAAAATCCCGCGACCGGCCTCGCCTGTCTGTCTACCGGTTGCATCACGGCGAAAGCGCGCTTGTTCCAATTCGCACATGAAACACCGCTCATCGGGGAGACGGGTCCCGTATTCACGGAACGAGGAGTAGCATCTGCGGATCCGTTCCGCGTAATCTCTATCGGCTTCACGCTCTGTCGCCTGAGCAGATCCTTCCCGAAAGAAAAATACGCGGCGGCGAGAGCGACCACCACAGCGACTACTCCTACCACCACCTTGTTTTTTGGCTCCATACTGTTTATATATTCGTACTATTTACTTTCACTATGGTATCACAATTCACGCATTGCGAAAAAATCACCGCTTCTTTCTCACATTCATGAGATCAAGAGGCTCAGCGAATTCCATCTGTTCAGATCGCACTGAAAGTTCCTCCGCTGTGGCACCCCGTGACACGAAATACTCCCGTGCCGCTCTAACCAAATGTTCCGGGACGCTCGCTCCTGCGCTGAGACCCACGATGGAAACGCTTTCGAGCCACGCCTGATCGAGTTGTCCGATATCGTCAATGAGGTATGCTGTGCACCCCGCGTCGCGCACCGTCTCCATCAGTCGCGTCGAATTCGAAGAGGACTGCGATCCGAGTATGAGCACGAGGTCACTCACCTTCGCAAGCCCCAAAATAGCCTCCTGCCGATTCGTCGTCGCATAACAAATATCAGAGAGCGGTGGCGCCACGATCTGCGGATACTTCTTCTGCAGAGCCTCTATCACGATACCCGTATCAGAGACCGAGAGCGTCGTCTGTGTGAGATAGGCGAGTTTCTCCGGATTCCCGATCTCGAGTTTCTCCACATCTTCTGCGGTCTCGACGATGGGAATGTCCTTCTCAGTACTCTCAGCAATCACACCGATTCCTTCGATATGTCCGAGATGCCCGATATACACCACCTCGAATCCATCACGAAGGAATCTCTGCATTTCGAGATGCACCTTGGTCACTAGGGGACAGGTCGCATCGATCACGCGAATGCCACGGCTCCGCGCCTCCGTGAAATGTGCTGGTGGCGACCCATGTGCAGAAAACACCGCGACTCCTCCATCTGGTATTTCCGATACCGACTCGATCGTGACAGCACCCTTCTTCTCGAGTGCTTCCACGACATATTTATTGTGCACGATCTGATGCTTGACGAAGACCGGCGCGCCGAAAATCTCGATCGTATCCTCGACTGCCTTCACCGCCCGATCTACTCCGGCACAAAATCCTCGAGGAGACACGGATATGACTTTTTGTACATTCATTGAGTTTATTTATATGGTTTTCTATCAATCAAACAGTATCAAAAAAACAAGGGACTGGCGAGAAGCCGTCCCCATGATACAAACTCGGTGTTACGAGTCAGCGAAAAACTCCTCTGGCGGGTGTTCTGCGAAAAGCAATCGCATACACACTCCATCAAAATCACTCCGAGGGAGAAAACATTGACAATCGGGATGTTTCGCGACATGTCCCCTGAGACATTCCCCCAAAGAATCAACTTCCTCACTCTGCAGTGTGACAATTTTTCCCCCTACAACACACAAAGGCGCAGGCATGACACTCTCCTTCCGTTTTGAGATATCTCGAATCTACCCGACATTTGCAAGGGTGTCAATATGAAAAATCATGGGAGATGCCCGCAATTTCTCATTCTTGCACGCCACGCTAAAATAATTCCAATTGTCTCTTGATGCTCCTCCCAACACCATCCGCCTCCTCATACCTTGCTGCATCGATATCTTGTTTCTGAGCAAGGCGCCGCTGAATCAAAGCGAGTTGTTTCCGATAGATATTTGCTATTTCATATTTACCACATTCCTCTGCAAATCTCGAAAAACTCATCAATTGCTGAGCCACCTGATGGAGAATGAGCTTCTGCACGGGGTGCGTTGCAAACTCTTTTTTACGAGCATCATCAACCCACATCCGCGCGAGTTCAATCAGGTGCGACCGATCTACTCCGATGACCACTCGTGGCAAATTCTGATACACACCCTTGTGATGCGATCGTTCCGACTCAAAGTACCTAATGTGAGCAAGCTCCCCTGCTGCGATCTCCTCTTTTATCTTTTCAATCTTCGATCGCAATTTCGTTTCTCCAAAAGTCACATCGACAGCGAGTCCCATATGGGTGAATTGATCCATGCCCTCATCAAACTCCACAATCAGATCAACTCCATTTTTCAAATCATCATACCGCGATGTCTTTATCGTTCTGACACCATCACCGAACCAATTGCTCTGCTCGATATGCTCATACAAAATAGCTTCAATAATATCAGCATGAATTTTATCGATATCTAATGTCTTCAAAAATTGTTGATTCATCTCTTCCGCCCATTCGATATCCGCTTTCACCACCTCCTGATCATATGGGGGGTCATGGGGATCATATTTTGCATTGTCTTCGGGGTCGTGTTGGGGTAAAAATGATTCTGGCTTGATAGCCCCCTCGGCAATCTTCTTCTGCGCCTTCATATAGGCCTCACGAACAAATGGGAGCACTTCCCGGAGTATTTCCTCCGGAGTTCCATGTAATTTCTCCGATCTCGGTTCGCCAAACCCTTGTTCACTCATATTTTTGACATTTGAAATTTGAAATTTAATATTGTTCTTAAATCTCTCCCCAATTCTTCCCGATAGCGGTCTCGACGATGAGGGGTACCGAGAGAGTATACGCGCTTTCCATCACTTTCTTCAAATCCTTCGCGAATGATTCGGCGGTATCCTCCTTCACTTCGAAAATAAGTTCGTCATGCACCTGGAGGAGCATCTTCACCCGAAACGCATCCCGATTATATTCCCTCACGAGCTGTTCCGCCGCGAGCATGGAGAGTTTCATGATATCCGCCGCGAGTCCCTGCACCGGCATATTGATCGCCATGCGTTCCCCGCTCCGTGCCACCATCACATTCTCGCTCCGGATCTCCGGTACCGATCGTCGCCGCCCGAGCTCCGTCTCCACAAATCCTTTTTCACGCGCACTCACCTTCATCGATTCCATGAATTCCGCGACCTTCGGAAACTTCGCGAAGTATGCCGTGATAAATTCACCCGCCTCCTTCTGCCCGATTTCCGCCGCCTGCGCGAGGCCGAATGCGCCCATGCCGTACATGAGTCCGAAGTTGAACACTTTCGCCTGCCGACGCATATCATTCGTTACCAATTCCGGCGCGACCCGAAACACGACCGCCCCCGTCGTCCGATGCACATCCTCGCCTTTCTGAAATGCCTCCACGAGCGCGGGGTCACCCGAGAGATGTGCCATGACCCGCAATTCGATCTGCGAATAATCCGCCCCGACGAAGAGATATCCATCCTCCGCTTCGAATGCGCCACGAATCTTTTCGCTCCACGCATTGCGGGCGGGAATATTCTGCAAATTCGGATTGGACGAAGAGAGTCGCCCCGTCGCCGCGACCGCCTGATGATAGGTCGTGTGAAGCCTCGACTGCGCATCGACGAGCGTCGGGAGTGCATCGAGATAGGTCGTCTTCAATTTGAAGAGCTCCCGATACTGTTCGATGAGTCCCGCGATCGGATATTCCGCTTTCAATTTGATGAGTTCCGGTGAGGCAGTCGAGATGCCCGTCTTCGTCTTCTTCACACCCGCGGTCGGAATTTTCAAATCGACGAAGAGAATTTCTGCGAGTTGCTTCGGTGAATTGATATTGAATTCCCGTCCCGCATATTTGTAGATCTCCTGCTCGAGTCCGGTAATTTCCAGGGTGAGCTCTACTGAGAGCGCGCGAAACTTTTCCGTATTCAACCGGATGCCATTTTCTTCCATCTCTGCGAGTATCGGAAGGAGTGGCATTTCAATTTGTTCGAATACCGTTCGCACCGTTTTCCCCCCGACCTGATCCTTCGCCATCTCATCCATCTGCTCTGCAAAATGTTTTTCCAATTGAAGCACCGCCCGCGCCTTCTCTCCGGCTCCGGAGATCTCCTCCATACCGAGCTCCGAGAGTATCAGCCGTTCGAATGACACATCACTCCCAGCACTGAGGAGGTATGCCGCGATTTCCACATCGAAAGCGATATTTTTCACAGCTATCTTCTCTGCCGAAAGCCCATGCATGATCGCTTTCCCATCGAAGGCCGCTTTTCCGATAGATTCATTTTCGAAAAACTTTTTCAGAAAGACTTTCGTTTCTTCATTCCAGATAATCACTCCCGTTGATTTCTCTGTCGAGAGGCCAACACTCTCGAGAGCCGAACCAAAGAGCGATCCCATACCCTTTTCCAACCACACCCCAACCCGCATATTCTCTCCAAGAAAATCATTATACTCTCCCTCTGTCTTGATATTTTTTACCTTCTTTGTTCCCTGTTCCCTGTTCCCTGTTCCTTGTTCCTTGTTCCCTGTTCCCTGTTCACTCCCTGGCAGTCGTTTCAACAAACTGAAAAATCCGAGCTCCTGCAATAATGCTCCGACGATTTTTTTGTCATAATCTTTCACCACACACTTCTCGAGGTCGAGGGTCACCGGCGCATCGATACGAATCGCGCCAAGCGTCTTACTGAGGAATGCCTGTTCCTTATCTGTTTCCAATTTCTTCCGCACGGATTCTTTCACTTCTGGCAGATGCGCATAGATATTTTCGAGCGTGCCGAACCCTACAAGGAGATCCGTCGCCGTCTTCGCACCGATACCCGAGACGCCCGGGATATTGTCCGAATTGTCCCCGGCGAGTCCCTTGTAATCCGGAATCTGCGACGGAGTGAAACCATATTTCGCGACGACCGCCGGCACATCATAGAGAACCAGATCCTTCAGACCCTTCCGTATCGAGAATACCTTGATATGATCATCCACGAGTTGCAGTGCATCATTGTCCCCCGTCACGATGATCACTTCGACACCCTGCGCGCCCGCCTGCTTCGCGATACTCCCGACGCAATCATCCGCTTCGAATCCGGCGAGCTCGTAGATCGGGATATTCATCGCGCTGACCACCTCTTTCACCCGCGGAATCTGCGCGTACAAATCATCCGGTGCTTTCGTCCGCGTCGCTTTGTAGTCCGTATACAATTCATCCCGAAAAGTCTTCCCTTTCAAATCGAAAGACGCCGCGATATATTCCGGATGAAACTTCTCCAAAACCGAGAGAAGCGTCGAAGTAAACCCGTACACCGCATGCACCACCTCGCCTTGCTTCGTCGTGAGTGGCGGCAAAGCATGATAGGAGCGGTGAATCAGCGCGTTCCCATCGATGAGCACCAGTACTTTTTTCTTGTTTTCCATATCCGCAGTATAATCCGCCAAGAGATTTTCCGCTACCAACCACAGACATTGACTGATTACTCATGATAAAAAAAGTGTCACCCACTTATTCGTTTTTTCCCAAAAGCATTTTCAACGCAACCAACCAGGAGGCATCACCATGCAACCCAGAGACATATTGAATACCGCAACAATTCTCTTTCTTGCCATCATGAAATCGTTCCTCGAATGGATCGTCATCATGATTATGGTCGTCATCACAATGATAATGCTCTTTTCAGCGAACGAACCAGACGCCAATGCGACCCTTGAGTCTGGTGTTATCGAGATAATCATCGGCGGAGAATATGCGCTGGCGACCGGATTCTTTATCTGGAACACTCCCGCAAGGAATCACACCTTCTATTTCTTCCTCATGGGGGCATCCATCGTGATCGCCACGAGTGTCTATCTCCTCCTTGGTAGTTACTTCGTATTCTGCCTCTTCCTCGGAAGTGTCGGGATCTGGTACCAAATCACCCTCACCCAGCTTCGGCCGGCGACAACGACTCCCGATTGATGCAAACAACGAACGAGCACTGGGTAATCACCCACACCCCTCGCCAACCCGCCGGCATCATCACGGCGGGTTTTTTATTTTCACTCAAAGAAGAATAAGGAGTCCTATAATTGGAAATTTCCCACTATCGGCGGGCAGCGATGGCGAAATCGAGAAAATATTTCCGCCATGACTCTTTCGTCGAACCGTATATATTCTCACCGATGAAAAAATCGAGGAAAAGCTCGCGCGAACGCGCCACCTCTTTCAATCGTCCGAAATTCTTGGGATCTCCGAGCGTCATATCAAAAAGCTCCAACCCCCGGTACAGTGCCGCCTCGGACTGAGCGAGATCGTTTTTCTCGCGTCCCCGCAGAGCGCGCTCTATCTCACTCCCGATATTGCCCATCTGCTCGACTAGCGAAAATTCGCACCAGTGCGAAGTAGAGAGATTTTTATGAAAAGCGGTTCTCATAGCGCAACGAGTTCTTTCACGACCCCCCGTATCTTTTCCCGTATCTCTTCGCTTTCTACATTTCTACTCCTATTATTCTGGCGTGGACGCACATTGATCATCGAGTCGAATTCGAGAAAATCGCTTTCGTCATTATCCGGGTAGAAGTTGATGCCCCACAAATTCTCCTGTTTCGAGCCAGACTCGAGGAGTGCCGCTTCTTCATCGGCATGCATCTCAGCATCTACTGCCATACTGTGCTGCTCGATATCCACCACCGCCTTCACGAGCCCACCGAACATCTTTTCAGACATCTCATGCAATTCGGCTCGGGTAACTTTTTCTCCAGGCTGTATGATTCTCATAAGTTTCTCATGTGTATACCGGCAGTATATCAAGAAAGGATGTCATTCTCAATGATGGCGATCTCCCTCGTTTTTACTTGGATCTAAGAATTAGAATGCTTCGAGAACCTCAGCGAGCCATCGTTCATACCGGTTCACCAATAGATTCCACGCTTATTTCTCGTTCATTTTCAGAGAGCGTCCGAAGCGATATTTCGATCCTTTTCTCCGGAAGAAGTTCTGCGATACGATTCGGCCATTCGAGGAGGGTCACTCCATCCGGGTCGCTGATCCATTCCTCGAAACCGATTTCACGGAACTCTGGTGCGCCGAGGCGATACGCATCAGCATGATAGATATACTTAATACCGCTCTCAGTTGGCATCGTGAGGTCATATTGCTTCATGAGAATAAATGTCGGGCTGACGAATGGTTTCTCTGCACCGAGCCCTTCGAGCAACCCCTGAATGAAGGTCGTCTTCCCAGCGCCGAGATTCCCTTCGAAACAGACGAGTGTCCCGGGTTTCAATGTGCGCGCAAAGTTCCTCCCGACTTCACGGGTTTCTTCGGCAGAATGTGTAGTAAATGTTTGAGTCATAATAATTCCATAAAGAGAGTTGAGGGTTTTTACAACGGTGGTTCCGCTTTTTGAGCGGTACGACCGCTGATTGAAAGAATCTTATTCACAAATACTAAGCCATAAATCACAAAAACGCCACATTTGACTTCCGCTCCATATCTTGGTACCGTACCCTCTTGCTTTATGCTGGGTTAAAGCGTTTTATTTTGACATTTGATATTTGGATTTTGAAATTTTCCCCGTATGTCCCTCACTCCCGAACAGCAATTCACCGATCTCCTCAATCGCTCGCTCGAGCCCCTCATTCTCATCCCGAGGAATCCTTCCCTCGATGTCCTCTCATCGGCCTTCGCTCTCGGGCATTTCTTCGAGCGAAGGGGCGCCCATGCCACTCTCGTCGGCGAACAGATCAATGAAAAGGCTACAGGGCTCACCTTCCTCACTCGACCGAACACCATGCTCGACGCGCTCACGGGTGCACGCGAATTCATCCTCGCCTTCAACACCGAGCGGAATCCCATCATCGGCATCCGGAGCGCGCAGGAGGAGAATGAGTTCCGCGTCTATGTCACGCCGGAGCACGGCATCATCGACCCGCGGGACTTCTCTTTCGTGCCAGCACATTTCAAACACGACCTCGCCATCATCCTCGGCGCCGCGGATAAGGAAACGCTCGGCAAAACCTACACTGATAATCCGGACCTCTTCTACGAACTCCCCATCGTAAATATCGATTGTCATGCCGACAACGAACGATTCGCTCAGGTGAATCTCGTCGATATCACCGCGTCATCCGTCGCAGAGATCATCGGGAGAGTCCTCCTCGAAAACACCAAGCAAAAAATCGACCCGAGTATCGCCGAATGTCTCTATGCCGGTATCGTCGCCGCGACCGAAAGCTTCCAGAAACAAAATACTCAACCCAAAGCACTCGAGGTGAGTGGGAAGCTCCTCGACCTCGGTGTCGATCAGCAGAAAATCATCCGCGCACTCTATCGCAGTGACTCCCTCGCCCTCCTCAAACTCTGGGGTCGTGCCATGAGCACCATCCGCGAGGACGATACGATCCACCTGGTCTCTGCCACGGTCACCGCCGAAGATATCGTGCAGTCGCGCGCCCATCCCGACATCCTCCCGACCGTCCTTGATCGCATCAAACGACATTCCGCGACCGGGCAATTTTTCCTCCTCCTCGTACCCGAAATCTCCGGTGGCACCACCACCTATATCGAGGCGACCAATATCGACGCACTCTTCCCGCTCCTCCAAAAACTCAGCCCGAAGGAAACTATTGGCGAGACATTCATCTTCTCCTTCCCTGACCTGACCCCCGAACAAACCGAGGAACACATCCTCTCCCTCCTCACACCGAAAAAGTAACATCAACCCAACGGTCGTGGTGATCATGTGACATTTCTCAAATTGTTTTTCATTCGCATCTACAGGGGTTGAACCCCTGTTTTTTGCGTATGATTCTTCATCTCTCTTTCCCACTCATTCTTTTCTCAAAATATGCTAAAATGAATGAAAAGAATTGCAAAAAAAATTTCCTCATCTCTATTATCCAACTTCTCACTATCTCTCCTAAACTCTCTCCTCTCAACTCTAATCTCTTCTCCCTATGGTTCAAGTCATCCAAGGCACACAAAACGACGATCTCTCGAAACAATCGAGTGAGCTCGATGAGCAACTCCAGAAAATAAAGACCGCTTCTATCGAAGAGGAGGCTTCGAGACTCGCTTCCGAATGCGGTCTCGCCTATGCTGACCTCCATCTCTTCCCCATCCTCGCCGAAGATATCCGGCTCGTGCCCGAAGAAGATGCAACCAAGTTGCAAATAGCCCTCTTCCAACAAAGCGGGAAAACCGCTCATTTCGGCATGATAGAGCCTGGAAATGAGGACTCCCGAAATGCTATCACCAAGCTCTGCGAGAAAAATGATTGGAAGCCAGTGCTCCATGTCATCTCGCAGCCCTCTTTCGACAAGGCGATCGCTATCTATCACGATGCACCCCTCATCAAGAGCCTCGACCTCATGCGCGTCTCCCTCACCGGAGCGGACCTCGAAAATTTCGAGAAGAATTTCGGCATGCTCCTCGACCTCGAACACACTTTCCAGAAGGTCTCCACCTCGCAGGTCATCGAAACTATCCTCGCGGGGGCGAAACAAATGCGCGCGAGTGACATCCACCTCGAACCCGAAGAAGAGGCGACGCGCCTGCGCTACCGCATCGACGGCGTCCTCCAAGACATCGGAAAATTCCCGAAGTCCGTCTATCACCTCGCCACCTCCCGTATCAAGATGCTCGGGAAGATGCGACTCAATATCCGTGACCGTGCGCAGGACGGTCATTTCTTCATCGACCTCGACGGGAAGCGCATCGACATCCGCGTGAACAGCATCCCCGGAAAATACGGCGAGAATATCAACATGCGACTCCTCTCCGCTGATAGTCTCGTCGCCAAGGTAGAAGAACTCGGACTGCGCGGTCTCGCCTACGATGCCGTCCGTTCGGAAATCGGGAAGCCCCACGGCATGATTCTCAATACCGGACCGACCGGCTCCGGCAAGACGACCACCCTCTATACCCTCCTCGGTCAGATGAACGAACCCGGGAACAAGATCATCACCATCGAGGATCCGATCGAATACTCACTGAAGGGCATCGTCCAGACCGAAGTCGCCAAGGGTGGTCAATACACCTTCGCAGACGGCCTGCGCGCCATCGTTCGTCAGGATCCCGACATCATCCTCGTCGGTGAGATTCGCGATGAAGAAACCGCTGACATCGCCGTGAACGCCGCCCTCACCGGACATCTCGTCCTCTCCACCCTCCATGCGAACAGTGCCTCCGCCGCCGTCCCCCGTCTCCTCGAACTCGGCATGAAACGAGAAATGATCACTTCATCCGTCAATTGTTTCATCGCGCAGAGGCTCGTCCGCGTTCTCTGTGATACTTGCAAAACCTCCTACGAACCCGCGAGAGAAACCGTCGATTCACTGAAAGAGCTTATCGCGATCATCTCTCCGAAATCGAAAGTAGACATTCCGAAAGAAATCCCCGTGCTCTGGAAATCCGTCGGCTGTCCCTCATGCAATATGACCGGATTCCGCGGCAGGAAGGGTATCTTCGAAGTCCTCCTCATGTCTCAGCCCGTGACGCAGGTCATCAATGACCTCGGCACCGAAGACGCGATACTCCGCACCGCCCTCGAAGACGGTATGGTGACTATGACGCAGGACGGGATCCTCAAATCGATCGAGGGTCTCACCACGCTCGAAGAAGTGTGGCGCGTCGCGGATCAAGCCGACATCCTCCGTGATATCTACAATGAACTCATGCCGAGCGCGCTCTCTCGCTCCTCGGTCATACCAACGCCACTCCTCGAAAAGGTCAAGGCACATCTCGGCAACTTCACTGATTTCTCCGCGTTCACGAAAGAGCTCCCTCAGAACGAATTCTTCCGTGCTATTTTCGCTGCGGCACTGCTCCTCCGTGCTGGCGACATCCACCTGGAGCCGACCGATACCGAAGTGCTCGTCAGGCTCCGCATCGATGGCATCCTCCAAACTGTCACCACTTTCCCGAAAAATAATTACCCGGCGATCCTCGGTGAAGTAAAACTCTGGGCCGGACTGAAGTCAGGAGAGCAAGCGGGCGTCGTCGATGGACGATTCTCTATCTCCATCGAAGAACCATTTGAGAATATTACCAATGTGCAGACCGACATCCGCCTCTCCATCATCCTCGGCGGTTTCGGTGAGACATCTGTCATGCGACTCCTCAGTAAGAATGCGGTGAAACTCGAACTCTCTTCCCTCCATATCCGCAAAGAAAATCTCGCGCGCATCGAGGCCGCGATAAAGAAGCCGAATGGCATGATCCTCAATACCGGACCAACTGGCTCCGGCAAGACGACGACGCTCTACAGTATTCTTTCGGGACTCAACAAACCCGAAGTGAAGATTATCACCGTCGAAGATCCGATCGAATACCAAATGCCCGGCATACTCCAAACTCAGGTGAACAATGAACAAGGCTATTCCTTCGCGCAGGCACTCCGTGCACTCCTCCGTCAAAATCCTGACATCATGATGATCGGTGAAATCCGCGATGAAGAGACCGCCCAGATTGCCGTGCAAGCCGCTATCACGGGACACCTCGTCCTCTCCACTCTCCATGCGAACTCTGCCGCCGGTGCTATCCCCCGCATGCTCAATATGGGCGTCACCGGAGACGACCTCGCCAATGCCGGGAACTGCTTCATCGCACAGAGACTCGTGCGACATCTCTGCGAGAACTGTCGCGAAGCAGTCACGCCGACTACAGAAGAGGCGACACTCATCGAAAACTATCTGAGTAAAATCACGCCAGCATCCGGTATCGAAAAGCCAAGCGCCGAAAAAATCTACCAAGCGAGGGGTTGCGAGAAATGTAACGGCACAGGATACACCGGACAAATCGTTCTCTCCGAAGCACTCACCGTCGATCAGTCCATCGAGGAACTCATCTCGCACAACGCACTCGCTTCTGAAATCGAAGCGAAGGCAATCGAAGGTGGTATGGTCAGCCTCGCTCAAGACGGCATCCTCGCCGCCCTCGAAGGTCGCACCACCCTCGCCGAAGTCGCCCGCGTGACGGAGGAGTAAGGCAAGAGAGCCTAGGGCTCTTAGAGAATTTAGAGCTTTTAGGAACAAAAAAAAGAGACTTCATCACGAAGCCTCTTTTAATTGTCTGCAAGAGAGGGGATAAAATGAAACCAAAAAGGAGCGAGAGCGGTCGTTCCCCTTTTTGAGGGGTGCGACCGCTGTTTCCAAAAAGTAAATTTGAGAAACCAAAAGAGACTTCGTGATGAAGCCTCTTTTACTTATAATTTACAAATAAAAAAAGGAGGCTCGTTTTAAAAGCCTCCATTCACTTCGTCCCGGCGCGATTTACGACACCGAGAAGCGGTGCCCGATGCTGTCTCGTCAGTGAGCTTGCTCAAAACGACGAAGCTACCCACCGGAATGCCAATCCTCAACTGTTCGCGAGGAAGGGTCAGGATCACCCCGCCGAATTCACCTTCATCCTCGGGTTCCACAAACTCGAGAGTCACAGCATTCCCGAAGCGCTCAAAGAATTCGCCTTCGTCCAGGTCTACAGGCGCAATCCGCGAAGCATCCAGTACGACCGGACCATTCCCGCCTGCATCTTGTTCGATGCTGACGGCATCCGTTTCCAGCAAGCCCATTCGTTCCAACATACACTTCATGATGCTACCCTCCTTCGTGGTTGAACAAAAAAATAGAAACCCAGTCGAACTGAAGACAATCCACAGACATAGGAGCCCACGGGAAGGATCAGCGTCGAGGTATGGCCCAGCCGAAACCAGCCCACCCGATCTTGACAAAAAGATCCCATAACTGAAGGGAAAAGATAGTGCCCTCCAGCTGTCTTCAGTTAGACTGGATTTCCATTTGAAATGCAATCGAAACAAACCCACCACATTTTCAAAATACGACCCTGTATACTAGCATAGCTTTGATTTTATGTCAACCCCGTTTCAAATTTCATCAAAAAACATGCACTTTTGGCTTATAAAAGGCATAATACAATGAATCACACAATAGATACCAATCATTATTTGAAATCGGGGTCAACAGGTGCTAAAATAGCGGTATCAAGGTATATTTTCCCCTTATTTTCAGGTATTTTTTCTCTTATCTCTAAAAACTCTAAGAGCCCTAAACCCTAAGTCTCTATTGTCATGCTCACCTCATCCGTCGAACAAAATGAAGATGTCGTTCTCGACAATACACTCCGCCCTCAGACCTTCGCGGAGTATATCGGTCAGGAAAAGATCAAAGCGAATCTCGCTCTCTTCATCGAGGCGGCGCGTCGTCGTGGAGAAAACATCGAGCATGTTCTCCTCTACGGATCCGCCGGACTCGGGAAGACCACCCTCGCCAATATCATCGCCAAAGAAATGGGGGTCAATATCCGCATCACCTCGGGTCCCGCCATCGAGAAAGTCGGCGACCTCGGATCCATACTCACCAATCTCGAACCGGGCGATGTCCTCTTCATCGATGAGATCCACCGGCTGAATAAATCCATCGAAGAAGTGCTCTATCCCGCGATGGAGGATTACAAACTCGACATCGTCATCGGCAAAGGGCCCTCCGCCCGTACGCTCCAGCTCGACCTCCCGAAGTTCACCCTCATCGGTGCCACCACCAAGCTCGGTTCTCTCTCCAATCCCCTCCGCAACCGTTTCGGATCCATCCATCGCCTCGAATTCTATGAACCGGCCGAAATCAAACAAATCGTGAAACGATCCTCACGAATTCTTGGCGTCGAACTCGATGAAGAAGGCGCGGATGTCATCGCCCGCTCCAGCCGTCAGACCCCGCGCGTCGCTAATCGCATACTGAAACGCGTTCGGGACTACGCGCAGGTACATCGCAACAACACCATCGACTCTGCCTCCGCCAAAGAAGCACTCGACCTCTTCGAAATTGATCACCTCGGACTCGAACCGACCGATCATCATATCCTCCGCTCCCTCATACAGAAATTCCGCGGTGGTCCCGCCGGCATCCAGGCCATCGCCGCGGTCGTCGGTGAAGAAATACGCACCGTCGAAGAAGTCTACGAACCCTATCTCATCCAGCTCGGCTTCCTCGCCCGCACCCCGCGCGGTCGCGTCGTCACCCCCGAAGGCTACCAACACATGAACATCCCCATGCCCGCAAATCATCAAGATAAATTGATGTAAAGAGCTTATCTCATATGGTATGTCGAAATCACTGAATATACAATTTGAAAAAGCCGTGCGAATTCTGGCAGAGTATATGCCGGTATCAGATGAAAACAGCAGAAAGCCTATCATGTTTCACGACATCCGTGTTGGTGTCTATCTGTACGAACATGGGTATTCAGAAGATATCGTGTTGGCTGGCATCTTGCATGATACGCTCGAGTGGTCGGGTGCCGACGAGCAACTCTTGAGAGATGAGTTCGGCGATACGGTGGTGAAATTGGTTCTCGCGAGCACCAAAGATGATACCATCGCAGATAAGATAGAAAAAACAAACGAGCTGATTCAACGATGCGTGCAAAACGGACAAGATGCTCTCATTGTAAAAACTGCTGATATTATCGATAGTTTCAAGTGGTATTCCAGTCAGAACAACGAAGACGAATTGAAAAACCATTGCATGAAGAATGCCGACGCTATTTTTAAATTCAAACCGAAAAATTTTGACGACAAGATATTCGACGAGCTGAAAAGTTGGCAAGAGCGATCCGCAAGTTAATCTCAACATCCCCATGCCCATCGGTCACCAGAATACATTGAGTATCTCAAAAACACACTCTCGCGCCTGCCTGCTTAGGCTCTTAGTATGGCATCACTACCGATCCTTGGCGGTATGCCACACCTGGAGAATTTCGATAGTATCTTCTTTGATACGATAGGAAACGAGGTAGTGTTTCTGTATGACCAATTCACGCATATTCTCTTTCGCCCCCGATCGTCCGAGATAAGGAAACCATCTCAGATTATCCACCTGATCAAAAATTTCATGCACAAAAGAAATGGCGCGATCTTTGTTATCTCGCGCGATGTAGAGCGCGATACGATCCATATCATGAAGCCCCCGCTTCAACCATTTAATGCTTCGCATATCCCCATTTTTTCATGATTGCCTCCACCTCTTTTTTCGAAGCGAATTTTCCGGCATCCGCATCCTTCATTGCTTGTTTCAAGTCTTTCAGTTGCGGAATGCGCCACGCCAAATATTCCTCCACCGCCACATGCGCAACCGAAGAAATAGACGATCCGGTCAATTCGGCGAATCGACCGATTTTTTCCTTCAATTCATCGGACACCCGCAGTGTCATGGTATTCTGCTTCGTTCTCACACCCATACAAGAATGTATTACATATGATTACATTATAATCATATCAGGAGATACTAAAGCGGTCAATATACTGTTCCCCTGTATGCGACCGTAACTTTCCGAAAATGCCTCCAAGGCGTATACTAGAGAAAATAAATCCAAAAAATTCCTATGCATTCTCTCTTCGGTATTCTCTATGCGATCATGTTCCTCATCTTCGTCAGTGGCGCGGTGTTCATCGTCTACCACCTCCTCCGATACTCACCGACGCGGGTCGGGGCGACGATGAGCGTCACCCTCTTCCTCTCGGTCTTCCTCGTCCTCCTCTTCACGAATGCGATGCTCTTTTTCATGCTCCCGCTCGATACCTTTTTCCCGGGCATCGACATCCCTTCCATGGACTTCACTTCTGGCTCCACTGGCTTCGGTCCGTTTTCACGATAGGTTCACCTCCCGTACCTCTCATCTACTCTCTCATCTCATATCTATTCTCTAATCTCTCATATCTCACCTCTCAACTCTAATCTCTTCCTCTTCCTATGCAACCACTCGATAATTTTCTCTCAACTGAAGAAAAAGTGCTGAAAGTATCCCATCGGCACTGGTTCGATATCCTCATGCACTTCGCCTCTATCATCGCGCTCATGGGGATGGTATTCCTTTCCTTCGTCGCGCTCCCCGCATTTTTCCCCGACCTCCTCGCTTCGGAATACGGTCGATTCTTCCTCTTCATCGAAAACACCATCGTCCTCCTCAGCTGGATCTATTTCTTCCTCATTTGGATCGATGTCTGGTTCGACACCTGGATCATCACCGATGACCGCATCATCAACATCGAACAGAGCGGGCTCTTCTCACGCGAGGTGAGCGAACTGAAGCTCGCAAGGGTTCAGGATGTCTCCGTCGAAGTGCATGGATTCTTCCAAACTTTTCTCAATTATGGCGATGTACACATCCAGAGCGCTGGCGAAGAGGAGCGGTTCCAATTCCGCTCCGTCCCCGACCCATACGGCGTGAAGAATATCATCATGAACCATGTCCGCACCTACGGGAACAAACATCCAGATCAACAGTAAATCCCCACTTGAACAAACGCCTGAAATCAGCTAAGATGAAGGCGTTTTATTTTCCTCGAGTTATCCGATTATCTCAAGGACTTTCATTTTTGTATTAAAATTGGTTTTAATCTCTATTCTCTATTCTCTATTCTATATTCTTCTGAAAGTATGAGCGGACACTCCCACTGGGCTACCCACAAACACCACAAAGGCATCATGGACGCCAAACGAGGCGCCATCTTCACGAAATTCGGCCGCCTCATCTCCATCGCCGCACGCGAAGGCGGTGATCCGGATATGAATTACAAGCTCCGCCTCGCCATCGACAATGCGCGTGGGGTCAACATGCCGAAAGAAAATATCGAACGCGCCATAAAAATAGGCACCGGGGAAAATAAGGACAGCGCCATCATCGAAGAAGTACTATACGAGGCATATGGACCGAATCAGGTCGCCCTCCTCATCGAAGGACTCACCGATAACAAGAACCGCGCCGTCAGTGAAGTGAAGACCCTCCTCACGAAGAATGGCGGGAAATTCGTTCCATCAGGTTCGATTTCCTTCATGTTCAAACGATGCGGCTTCATCGTCTTCTCTCTCGAGAAATACCCTACCGATACCCTCGAGATGGAAACGATCGAATCCGGTGCAGATGATTTCAAGGTAGAAGAGGAAGTCTTCGTCGTCATCACCAAGGTCGAAGACCTCCAGACGGTCAAAACCTACTTCGAAGGGAAAAAATTCATCCCGGAGTCAGCATCCCTCGGCTATCTCCCCACACAAACCGTCACCCTCTCCGATGAAGACCTCGAGGAATACTTCAAACTCAAAGAAATCCTCGAAGACAACGCTGATGTCTCGACCGTCTGGGACAATTTGCAGTGAGCAGTAAACAGGGAGCAATGAGCACGAAACCAGAAATACAGCGGTCTCTCCGCTGTATTTTGTTTTGAGAAAAAACCTTTCTGCTCTATCCTATAAACATCCTCTTTCTCTTTTTTTTGTTCACTGTTCGCTGTTAATTGTTATCTGATTTTATGCGTATCCTCGGTATCGATCCTGGCACGGCGACGGTAGGGTGGGCGGTCATTGATTTAACGGCTGGCAAAATTGGCATCGTCGATTTCGGTCATATCAGCACCTCACCCAAGACGCCCATGACGGAGCGACTCTTAGAGATTTCCAAGGATTTGGAAGAAATTATCACGAAATATGAGCCCGAGGAGGCAGGAGTGGAAGAACTCTTCTTCGCGAAGAATGTGAAAACCGCCATGACGGTGAGCCAAGCCCGTGGCGCGATACTCTTGACTCTAGAGAGATTTTGTGTCAATATATTCGAGTACAAACCAAATGAAATAAAACTTTCCCTCACGGGCTACGGGAGGGCGGACAAGCCACAAATGCAGGAAATGGTGAAAGCGATACTCAAACTGAAATCCATACCGAAACCGGACGATGCCGCCGATGCCTGCGCCATCGCCATCTGCCATGCGAATAGTAGGAAAATGAAAACACTGCAGGCATCAAAATAATCCCTTCTGACTAGTCTGTTTTTATTTTTATTCATAAAGTAACCAGTTATTTGTAACTAGTAACTTGGAAAAAGGGCGCGTTCGCGATATGCGTCTTCAATTACCAGTTACCAATTACGAGTTTCTCAATTAGCCTATGCCCATTCATCCTCTCATCGCCTTTTTCGTAGAATCCGGCGTGCCACTCCAGACGGTGGCACTCCTTCTCTTCCTCCCCATTATCGCGACCCTCGTCGCTCTTTTCCGTCAAATTGTCGGCATCAAGGCATTCGGCATCTACACGCCATCCATCATCACTTTCGCGCTCCTCGCTTTCGATCCAAATGGCGTGAAGTATGGCATCGCTATTTTCATCGCGGTCATCGTGGTCGGCATGCTCTCGCGCTGGTTCCTCAAGCGATTTCGCCTCCTCTATCTCCCTCGTGTCGCCATCACGCTTTCCATCGTCTCCCTTTCTATTCTCGGCATCCTCGTCCTCGGTGGTACGCAGAACCGTACCGGACTCGCTTCCGTATCCATATTTCCCCTCCTCATCATGATCACGCTCGCGGAGAAATTCGTCGCGACGCAGATTGAGAAGGGTACAAGGGTGGCTCTTATCCTCGCCATGGAAACACTCGTCATCTCTATCGTCGGGTATGCACTCCTCAGATGGAATGCGCTCCTCCAAATCATCCTCGCCTTCCCCTGGCTCATCCTCCTCACCTTTATCGTCAATATCCTCCTCGGGAAATGGACCGGGCTTCGGCTTACGGAATACATTCGCTTCCGGAAAATTATCAAGCACCTATAAGAAATCTTTCTCGTTCGATGCTCCATGTTGTATGTTTCATGTTGACTGATCCGTATGTTTGAATTTTTCGCGAAAAGTAGGAAGCTCCTCGGCATGAACGCGCGCAATCTCGGGTATGTGCGCTCTTTCAACAGAAAGCGTGGCATGCGCATCGCTGATCACAAACTCCTCTGCAAACGCATTCTCGCGAAAAACAATCTGCCCGTATCGACGCTCATCGCGAAAATCCATACGACAGAGGAGCTCGAGACTTTCGATTGGAATGCTCTCCCAAATAGCTTTGTGCTGAAACCAAATCGCGGCTTCGGCGGTGAAGGGATCCTCGTCGTCTATGGCAAGAAACGATCCGATCCTGCCCGCAATGCTTCGCATAGCGATGCAGGCGGGGCATGGGTGAAGGCCGACGGCTCCATCGTCACCATCGATGATATCAAGACTCATATCCGCAACATTCTCGATGGTTCATTCTCCCTCTCCAATACTCCCGATTCCGCGTTTTTCGAAGAGCGACTCAAACTTCTCAAGCTCTTCAAGCCCTACGCATTCAAAGGCATCCCCGATATCCGCGTGATTGTTTTCAATAAAATACCCATCATGGCGATGCTCCGTCTCCCAACGCGTGCCTCCGATGGCAAGGCGAATCTCCAACAAGGCGCTATCGGACTCGGCATCGATATGGCGACCGGCACCACGACGACCGCCATCCAGGGGAAGGGCTCCATCATCGAATACGCACCCGGGACGAGACTCCCGCTCTCCGGTATCAAGATCCCCTATTGGAAAAAAATCCTCACCATGTCCGTCCAAGCACAGGAAATTTCCGGTCTCGGTTTTCTCGGAGCGGATATCGCGATCGATCGCGACCTTGGCCCCGTCATCCTCGAGCTCAACGCGCGCCCCGGACTCTCCATACAACTCGCGAATCTCTCCGGGCTGAAGGAGCGCCTCGATCGCGTGAAGGGATTGAAAATAAAAACCGTGGAGAAGGGTATCCGTGTCGGCATGGATCTCTTCGGCGGTGAGATCGAGGAAGAACTGGAAGAAATTTCCGGCCGTCGCGTCATCGGATGTATCGAAAAGGTGAAGCTGATTGGAAAAGACGGAAAGGAAATCGAGGTCGAGGCAAAAATCGATACCGGTGCCGATTCAACTTCGATCGATACCGAACTCGCGAAAAAGCTTGGTTTCTCCGATGTACTAGAGTTTTTTGAAACTATCCCGGAACCTAAAACAGACAACCAGGATGATATACGAAAAATGTCTGACGCCTACGACATAAGATATAAAAATGCTCACCCAGACCTCCGGGCTATCGTCTTCGCTCGCTCCGCGAATGGACTCAGCATGCGCCCAAAAGTAGAAGTATCACTCATCATAGATACCGTCGAGATTTCCGCTCGCACCACCATCATCGATCGATCACGCCTCGAATACCCCGTAATCATTGGAAGAAAAAATCTCTCTAAATTTCTTGTTGATGTAAATAAATAAAAAAACTTATGACAAAAAATTCCCTCATTATCATCAGAGAGGCTGAACACATCGGCCTCAAGGTAGAAATTATTTCCGACAAAAAAAACCTTTTTGTCATTCATGGAAAAAACAAGTCTCTCACTGTGTGTGAACTATTTTCCATAACACTCGATCCTGCTGGCGAAGCTTACCGACTCTCTAAAGACAAGGTCCTGACCTACCTTCTTTGGGAGCGAGCCAATATACCATTTCCAAAGTATTATCACTTCAAGAATCACGCCGACTTTCAAGAGAAATGCCACAATATTCACTTTGAATACCCGCTCATCCTCAAAGAAGGCGGTGGTTCAAAAAGCATTAATGTCCATATGGATATTCAATCGATACATCAACTAAAAAAATCAGCCGCCAGCTATACAAAGGAGTTTCTCGCTCAACAAATGATCATCGGGAAAGAATACCGGCTCCTCCTCCACCAAGGGAGCCTCCTTGGTGCCCTCCTTCTCATTCATCCGCATATCATCGGGGATGGAGAGCATACCATACATGAGCTCATCGAGATGGCAAATCACAATAAAGAAAAGAAGCTTGTTTTGGATAAAAATTCACTTGCCATACTTCAAAACGATGGCCTCTCCCCAGAAAGTATTCCTCAAAAAAATAAAAAGATTTTTCTCCAAAAAAACTCCCGCCTTTCCCAAGGGGGGGAATCACATGACTGCACTGACATCGTGCACCCAGAAATACTACGCTTGGCCAAAAAAGCTATTGAAGCAACCAACCTCGGTCTCGGTGGGCTCGACCTCATCTGTGATGACATAACCCTCCCCCCAGCAAATCAAAAATTCATGTTCCTTGAAGTAAATACCTACCCTGATCTCAGTATCCACTATGAGCCCACTCACGGCTCCCCCCAGCCAGTCGCCAAACTTATTCTTGAAAATATTTTCGATGCCAACGCACAATAAAAGCACTCGGAACGATTGATTTTAACACACCTTGTCACTATGCCAAAAAAACTACACTTTCTTATCATAATGGGAAAAACAGGCCCAAATCATATCGACATAATTAATGCAATCACTGACGCTGGGCACATAAGTCATACATTTAGCATCAACGATGCTACCATCAAAATTATTCAGGGAAAAGAAGTTGTATTTTTCCAAGAATACCCGCTCTCATTTTTCGACATCATTATACCGCGCACCATACAAACAAACCTCAGTCTCGGAAGATTTATACTCTGCCAAGCTAGGGCAGAACAATTTGTTCTTGATGAATGCATCGCACATCGTGATACCTTTGGGAAAATATCCCAAGGTAAAGCGCTCCTCGATAAAAAAATAAATCACCCAAAAACTATTTATACCGCAAATGCCGATGCTCTTCCCCTTATAATAAACGCACTTTCATTCCCTTGTGTTGCAAAACCAGTATCAGGTCGACAAGGGGCTGGCGTAACACTCGTAAGAGACCAGAACGAAGCAATTAAAATTATTAAGGAACACGCTATGGGCTATCTCTTCCAAGAATACCTCCCAATTCAATTCGACTATCGGATATTCGTAGTTGGGGGAAAAGCAATTGGGGGGATACAAAGACATATCTCTAAAAATGACTTCCGCACCAATGCCTCTGTTGGATCCGAGGTCACAAACACAAAAATGACAGCCGCCCTGCGCTCCACAGCGATTCAGGCCACAGCTGTTTTTGGGTACGACATTGCAGGAGTAGACATAGCCATTGTCAATGGGAGGCATTATGTTTTTGAAGTAAACCGCTCTCCTCAATGGCAAGCATTCAAAAAAGCAACTGGGATAAATCCTGCCAAACATATTATCGAGTATGCTATTAAAAAACATCATAAAAAACATCGAGCGGCTTGAAAGAATTGAAAAAACAATCTTTTTCCTGTACCATAAGCATATTCCTGGGAAATTTTTCCTTTGAGAAAATGCTCTATGCCGATCATACACTTCTTTCGCCCAAAGCGATCCGCGCTTAAGCCCCCGGCTGAGAAAAGCGCTGAGAAGCGCTCAAAAATGCGCCGTTTTTTTCGTTTTTCTCTGAAACTCAGCCTTTTCATTTTCATTCTTGGCGTACTCGCGACTGTCGGCATTTTCGCCTATATCGCGAAGGATCTCCCGAGTCCGGGGAAGGTGAACAAGCGATTCATCGCCGAATCGACGAAAATCTACGATCGCACCGGTGAACATCTCCTCTATGAAGTTCATGGCGAGGAGAAACGCACGCTCATTCCCTTCTCCGAAATGCCCGAGAGTCTCCGCGCCGCCACGCTCACCCTCGAGGATCAGGACTTCTATTCACATCACGGCATCAAACTCACCTCTATCGTCCGCGCTATCGTGAAGGATGTCCTCCATCAGGGTGCCGCGCAGGGGGGATCCACTATCACCCAGCAATTCGTGAAGAATTCCCTCCTCACGAACGAAAAGACGCTCATCCGAAAAGTGAAGGAAGTCATCCTCTCCATCGAAGTCGAACAAAAATTCTCCAAAGACGAAATACTCGAAATGTATCTCAATGAAATCCCCTATGGCTCGAATGCCTATGGCATCGAAGCGGCTACCCAGACTTATTTCGGGAAACACGCGAAGGAGCTCTCTCTCGATGAAGCCGCCATCCTCGCGTCCCTCCCCAAGGCACCGAGTACCTATTCCCCCTACGGCTCGCGAACCGAACAACTGAAAATCCGCCAGGAAGTCGCCATCAAGAACATGGCGAGACTCGGATATATCACTGAGGATCAGGCGAAAGAAGCGATCGCCGTCGATGTCTTGAAAAAAATTCTGCCACAGAAAAACATCATCGCGGCACCTCATTTCGTGATGTTCGTGAAAGAATATCTCGATCAGAAGTATGGCGAGCTCTCGATCGAACAGAGTGGTCTCCGGGTGTACACCACGCTCGATTGGGACAAACAGATGGCGGCAGAACAAGCGGTTCGCGAGGGTGCGGAAAAGAATATGAAGTGGAAGGCGAGCAACGCCGCGCTCGTCGCCATGGATCCGAAGACCGGACAGATCCTCGCCATGGTCGGATCCAAGGATTATTTCGACAGTGCCATCGATGGACAGGTCAATGTCACCATCCGCGAACGACAACCGGGGTCATCCATGAAGCCCTATATCTACCTCACCGCTTTCGAGAAAGGCTATTCCCCCGACACACTCCTCTACGATACGCCGACGCAATTCGATACCAATGAAGAAAAGAAATACGAACCGCAGAATTATGATGGCAAGTTTCGCGGTCCCATATCGATGAAGGAAGCCCTCCCGCAGTCGCTCAATATCCCCGCCGTAAAAACCCTCTACCTCGTCGGGGTGAATGATGCCGTCAAGACTGCGAAAAATCTCGGCATCACCACACTCAACTACCCCGATCGCTACGGACTCTCCCTCGTCCTCGGCGGTGGCGAAGTGAAGCTCATCGATCATGTGCACGCCTACGCATCGCTCGCCGCCGGAGGGGTGAAACGCCAGCAGAGCGCGCTCCTGCGGGTAGAAGATGCGCATGGGAACATCCTCGAAGAATATAAGAGTGACCCCGGAGAGCGCGTCATCGAAGAAAAGTATGTCGCCATCCTCGATCATGTCATGTCGACGAATGCTTACCGCGCGCCCGTCTTCGGAGAAAATAATCCACTCCGCTTCGACAATCGACAAGTCGCCGCGAAAACCGGTACGACCAATGAGTTCCGTGACGCCTGGACAGTCGGGTTCGCACCATCGATCGCGGTCGGCGTGTGGGTCGGCAATAACAACAACGACCCGATGACTCCCGGAGCAGACGGCTCCATCGTCGCCGCTCCGATTTGGCGAGCCTTCATGGACAAGGCACTCGTGAACACCCCTATCGAGAATTTCCCCGAATACAAACCGGAGGATACTGAGAACAAGGACGCCGTCGACAAACCCCTCATGAATGGAAAAGTGGATTCGAAAGAAAATGTGAAAGTGTGCAAGATAAAAAGTGACAAATACTGCCTCGCGAACGATTACTGTCGAGATAAGGACATCGAGAAGAAAACATTCGTCTCGAGTCACGACATCCTCTCGTATGTCAATCGCGATGATCCCACCGGAGCCATCCCGGACAAGCCGGACCGCGACTCGCAGTATAAAGGGTGGGAAAAGGGAGTGAAAGACTGGTACTCGGATCAGAAGAAAATCATTCTCGGCGATCCACCGAAGGACAGCTGTACCCAAGACGACTTCTCCCAATACAAACCTTCCGTCACCATCTCCACCTCTGGTGATGCTTCTTCGTCGAGCATCACCCTCAGCGTCTCCTCCGACGCTCCGTATGGCGTCCGGAGTGTCTCCTATGAAGTGGATGGCAAGGATGCCGGATCATCCACGAGTAAGCCCTACAGCGTCTCGTACGATATTCCCGCTGACAAAAACAACTCCACCATCTCGGTAGAAGCAAAACTCGAGGATAGCAATGGAAACACCACAACCGCATCGAAAAATATCTCGGTTCACTACTAAGGCAAAATCTCTTCAAAAAACACTCCGGAAATCGGAGTGTTTTTTTAATGCGAAGCGCTAAGAGATACTGTCGACATTCCTTCCATACATCTCTCAATCACTATCGCTTGAAGTCCGCACTGATTTTCCAAATACCTTTTTCACGGAATGCTGGGATCGTCTGATGCCTTGCCGCATTCGATATCCCTGACGCAGGCACATCATGCTTCTTCGCGTATTGAGCAAGAGTAATGATATCACCACCCTTCATATAGGTAATTCTTTTGTTCATCGATTCCATGAGAGCAAGCGTCACTACTCGCTCCATGGAGCTCGTATCACCGTCATTTCGATACTCTCCAAATGTTTTGTAATATTTCGATTTTTCCTTATCCCGAATAATAATCGATGG
Organism: Candidatus Moraniibacteriota bacterium; assembly: GCA_049289395.1. Taxonomy (GTDB): domain Bacteria; phylum Patescibacteriota; class Minisyncoccia; order Moranbacterales; family UBA1568; genus CAYTED01. Next base: position 38,570 of record JBATLQ010000045.1, read on the forward strand.
AAGTCCGAGTTGAAACATCTGATAATTCATGAGCACCCGACCAATGCGACCATTCCCATCGCAAAACGGATGGATTGTCTCGAAATCCAAATGGAACTTCGCGATCTTATCCAAAAAATACGCGTCAATGTTTCCGGAGTATTCCAGAAGAAGCGAGCCGATCATATGTTCGACGCGCTCCGGTGCCGGTGCCACATGTGTCCCCACGCGGACATACTCTCCGGTCTTGCGAAATCGTCCCGCATACTCATCATTGATTCCGCCGAGGAGCATCTGATGGAGGAAGAGCATGAGCTCCTTATCAACACTCTTTTCCTGAGACTTGGTCCGGATATAATTCATAACCCGTGCCAAATTCTTCGCCTCGAAAATTTCACGGACACTGACATCCCGAGACACCTCCATTTCCAAGAGAATCTTCTCCGTTTCCCGAAGCGTCAGCGTCGAATTCTCGATAGCATTCGAATTGTAGACACTCTCTGGAATTTCCGCTTCATCCAAGAGGACAAGCAAGGACTCCTTCCCTTTGCGCAAGGTATCATATTCGTTCTTCAGTACCTGAAGACGCTTCCTGATATGTGCTGATGTAGCCATATTTTTTCGTGAATTGTATGTATAAAGTATACATCATTCACGATTTATTGTCAATAATTCGTGAATTTTAGTGAAAAATAGACAATATTCACGATTTATGGAACCAATTTCTCAGGTTTGTTTACAATCACCCATCTTTACCCCTCCAGAAAATTGTTTGGAAGCCTTGCCTCCAAACAGTCAAGATACATTTCCCCCCTTCTCTTCTTTGAGACGGAACTTCACGATCTTTCGGATCAGTGCGAGCGGGAGCTTCCCTCCGAGCGGGAATTGGAAATCGGATGGCACCCAACAACAGCTTTCTAGTTCTCCAAAGAATCCAAATACTCCTGTATCAATCCCCTGTCCTCATTTTCTTTCTCACCCTTGTAGTACAGCTCGATAAAATCTATCAGGACAACTTCTCCGTTATCAATATTATGCGCGTAAATAATACGAAACAATGACTGCCCCTTCAGCGACGCGCAAGAAAGCCGCACCTTGAAAATAGTAATACATCCGTTATCCGAAATATGCAGCCTGTTCCAATGCTTGCTTCCATTGCCAAGTGGCAACACCCTCAAAACATCCTGGAGCTTGCTGAGATCGCTCTGCAATGATCTGTATTTCTTACTCAATCGCTTTAGTTCCTTCGAAAATTTCTGTGATTGCCGGAATTCCATATGTCTGTTCGGTGCAGTATTACAATTCATTATACTGTCGTACAGACAATTTCTCCGGGCGATAGAAAACATGATCGTACTCGATATTCTTCCCATCCTCTGCGGCAAACCACGGCGTATCCTCATGCGAAAGTACCGAGAGCTCCGCAGCACTCTTCTCTCCATATCGCGCCAGCACACTATCGATCATCGTCATTTCCTGAGCACTCAGACTGCTCAAGTCTGCATGGCGATGTGGCAGAAATTTCCTCTGCTCATAAGTAAAGTACGCACTCTTCACTTCTTCCAATTCTCCACTTTTCTTCATCTCCTCCACGACACTCACGAATTCCCTCGGCGTCGGACCATGATGATTCTTGATATAGGTCAGTCCCATGAGTTGATCCTCGTACTTCTCATAGTAATCAAAGTCGATGAAATAGAGGAGCTTATAGAGCACAGTCATACCGACATTCGGCTTCCCTGCCGTCTTTTCCAAGACATACAGAAAAACCTGCTTGAATTTCTCAAGTTTCTTCTGCGGAATACTGACACGCATATCCCCCTTCGGAGATACATGATCCCTCACGATACCGAAAATCTCTTGAATCTTCCATTCTTCCACCTTGGTCAATTTCCGCTCATTATTTTCAACCTTGGCCAAAGTCGGACGGGAAATATCCAAACGCTTCGCAAGCTCTCCCTGCGACATGCCATATTCTTCCCGCAATTTTCGTACATCAATTTTCTGGGACATAATACTTTTTTTAGTACCTTAATAATACCACCCTTTCTATCACTCTGCAAAGAATTTGTCAATATATAGTAATAATTTACACAATTACTTTACAAAATAAACCTAATAATATACAATGATGCTGTCGAATGAGGGGGAACCCTCTCAACGGTCGGGTTCGGCTAATAAACACAATAATCCAAACAAACGGTATGGCAATGTATCGCCTCAAAAAAGATGCCAATAGACAATATTACTGGATTTTGCAATCTAGCGAAAATCGTAAGATTGTCGCTATGAGTAGCGAATCATACGATTCCAAGCAGGGAGCTCTCAACTCCATCAGCTGGACAAAAGCAAACGCAGACAAAGCGGGATTCGAAGATAATACTCAGCTTTAAATTCGCTTCAAAGAGAAAAATGAAAATAAAAATCTAAAAAGAGGGCGTGTATTGAGACACGACCTCTTTTTTACTTCCCTACCCCCACACTAAAGGCTTCTTGAAGAATGGATTGCTCGAGGCGGTCGAGCACGCCGGAGCAGAGGTATTCCTCATTCGCTTCTCCTTATGATATTCAGACATACGTTTCACTTACGAGTTACATATTTTGGTATGTAACTACAAAAAGGAACTCAATCACTCTTCCGATCTCCTATGACTTGTATATCTGTGACACGGATATTCTCCAGACACTTCGAGTCACCATAGTACTCGCAATCATCAGGCTCTTTCTCTCCTGTTATTTTAAATACACCGTTTTCATTTTCCCTCACATATTTTACATAATCATCAATCCTTTTTTCATCATCCATCTTTTCAATCATTGCAAAGAACCATGGATGATCCTCAAACTCATCTAGTACCCTTCCTTGTTCGATATCATAGTAAGAGAATCGCACATCCCCCGATGTTGAAACTCTTGAAAGAACGCCATATCTTTCTACAAAAGAACTCCTCCCTGCATTATGTATATTCACCCACAAAATAGAAGCCGCAATAGCAACAAGAAGGAATATTGAAATATAGAGTGAATTTTTTTTCATGATATTATTCCATTTTGGATAAAACTTTAATTTCATTCGCCATCCTTATCCATTCTGCATTACTTATTCCATGTGCCATTGGATGAGGTATTACAAAATAATTGATGCCTTCCTTTTTACAATAATGAAATCCCTCCGACTTCTTAAATTGACACTTCGCTATTTCAATCCAATGAGGAAGGTACATAAATGAACAGAAAATTACAGTGGTTGGTCGATGCTTGCTGATATATTTTTGATACAACTTAATCCTCATTGGCATTACCTCCTGAAAATACACCCCTCGTGTCATCAAATAATCAATTTTAAAATTAAAATAAACCCAATCCAGCTCGCGTATTGAGCTCGATGGTAATGGCATTAGATCAAGAATACAATGATTGCTATCTCGTCGACCAAATCTCGTTTTCTGATATTCTCTCACAATTTCAGTAGTCACAGATTGCTCCTCAAAGGCAAGCAACATGGTGATCAGCTTACTCCAAGTTCTTTGAATAGGAGGTCGTTCCCCTAAAAAATATCTTATGTGATCTGGGACATCCGTCATGTCATCACAAATATCAACAACCAAACTATCCTTTGTTGCTTTGAAGCGAGGCTTCAGATCTTCTAATTCGCCAGCAAACCCCTCTTCCATACACACAAACCAAATATTTGAGTCAATATTTCCATAACCCAAAAAATTATTGATCCTATTTTCTATAAGTTCTTTCGAAATCATTGCTTTTTTGAAGAAATATTTTTCAATTCCACTTATGAACACACGGATTCCGTGTTCGCCTCCCCTTGTAGTATTCGGACATAGTGGTTAGTGATAAAAAATGGTATCTAGCCTCTCTTCTATTTTTGGATTGTTGAACATAATTCTTCTTATTTATCCTTTTGAGGTGATAGCCTCCTTCTTGAGACTTAGAATCCTATTCACAACCTTTTCGAGAGACGCACTGCTTTCCCCTGCTGCTTTTGCGCTAGTTATAATATCAGTAACTATATTCGGATTCTTTATTGCGTGTTTCTTCTTTGTTACTCCATACTTTTTCTGACATTCCACAAGAATCCTTTCAAATTCAACAGTGCCGATTTCCTCACAAAGAGTGCTTTCAAGTTTGTCTTTAAAGCACGAAAATTTATCTTCAATATATGCTGGCCATTCCTCCTCAATACTACCGACCAATCTGAGCAATTTTTTATTCTCATCAGGATTCGCCTTTCCATCTGCTTTTCCACACAACTCACACGCTCCAGATGTCTCGCCTTTTCCATAATCGCCATCCCAAACTATATATGTCGGTATTCCTAATTTTGTGAAAATTATGTACGGTCTATCTATATTCGTTTTTCCTCCACAAGGAATTATAGAAAATCCATCCCCCTCCAATTCGTGCCCCATTGCTTTTGCGGTACCCAATATAGCCGCCCTATCATCTTCACCCTCAACAAGAATATTCGCATCAGCAAAAAATCCCTCATTCATCCAAGGCGTCATTATGGCGTGAAGCCTGGGAATCAAACTGGCTCCAGTATACTGTTGTCCGCGCTTCCCGTCAGCTTCCCAGCTAGCTAAAGCAACTTCATCTAGTGTCGTATGAATAACCTTTGTTATTTTCGGTTTCTCCACCTCGTTTACTAACTTACGAAAAAGCCTTATCTGGTCAATCCTATCGATGCCCACAAAATGAGGAGAGTGAGTACAATATATAATTTGAGTGTTATCGGCTACTCCTGGCATTTTTCCGTCTGCTAACTGTCTTAGTATTTTTGCCAAATGTCTCTGTCTATTCGGATGCTGATAAATTTCTGGCTCCTCGATTGCCAAAATAAGCGTGGGTAAATCCGTTTCAGTTACTCCTTCATCGGTCTTTGCACTCTTAACTTGTTCCATTGCCAAATGCTGAAGTAGGGTCAAAATAAATGCTCGCTGTAGCCCGTGCCCGGTTTTTTCAACTGACGACTCAAATCCGTCTTCAATCAGCTTTATATCAGCTTGTGGCATAGGCATAGTAATGCCGGCAAGTGGAAGCCAATTCAATCCAACTTGAGCATTTGGAACATAAATCTTCATCGTTTCAGTCATCTGTTTTTCTAGAACCTTCAATTCAGTAAGCTTTTCAGGATCCATTATTTCCTTATACTTTTCCTCGGTCTTATTTTTCAATTTAACATACTCCTCCTTTCTCACAAGAACACTTCTTACAACCAAATCCATCAAGCGAGAAAACGTAGAGCTTTTTCCATCTTCAATATCAATACCCGCATTACGAACAGCAGGTATAAAGAGAAACTGCGAAAACTTTCCCAGATAACCCTTCGCCACGCTCTTAAAACCGAAAAATTGTCCGTCATCTCTCATACGAACACATTGTGTACGATTCTCATTCTCCCATTTATCCAACTCAATTACAGTTGTCTGATTCTTCCAATCCGGCAATCTCTGATATTTTTCATTTTTTTTTAATTCAACATATTTCTCTTTCTTGTCTCTCGCTGAAGAAGCATTCCTCACTGAAGCGAAATCTGGATTCTGCAAACTTGCACCGTGATACTTAAAACTCGGTTTACCATCAGTCCAATCAATTACAAGCTCAATAGTTAATTTGTCGTCCTGTAAATAAGAACCAAAAAGACGTTTTGCTTCTTCTGAAAGCTTTTTATATGTAACGGCTACGACTATAGGCGATGATGTATCCTTATTATAATAATCATCCTGTTTAATGCTTTGAGAAAAAGCATAAAATATCTCAAGCGCCTTCAGGAAAGTCGACTTTCCTGTCCCATTTGCCCCAACCAATGCCGTCAGATCCTCCAAATAAACTTCTTCATCCAATAGCGATCTATAATTTTTAATTAAAACAGATTCAATCAACATACATGAAAAATCAAAAAGGGATAAGTCTATTTGCTATATAAATTAAATCAATTAGTTTTTTAAAATTTGGATTGGTATCTTGGTTTATATTTGTTAATATAAGCATTCAAACCATTATGCTCGCACGCTAATCTTTTCATATTTTCAATATGATTCGATCCTGCACTCATGTATGTATAGATATAAACTGATCCATCATGAAATTGGACTTTGATATAGTCATTACCAATTTCAAAAGCATCTACATTTGAATCACCATCTCTATCATTATATGGTTGCATATAATTTCTATTTATTACGAAATGAATTTAGTGGTCGCTTCAACAAGCTTAACAAAGCATTGTTTTATATCAGTCCAATCATTACTATTTATCTCCACTTTGTCGCCATCATTATAATTTTTAATATTAGCACTAAATACCCTTGTCGCACTTACAAATTTCTTATCTATAATACCTCCTTTATGCACCAACACATGCCTAAGTTCCAAATAAAAACATATCTTTTTCTCAATCTCATCTTCCAAGGAAATATTTTTTGATAAATATTTTTCAAAATTTCTTTTTATTGCCTGAAAATCCTGAAAATTAGGCTTTACTTTTTCAAGAACAAGCCTGCCAAATCCACCCCGATAGGTAAGTTTATTTTTAACTAGTTCAGCCAAAGTAATTTTTATCCCTTCTAACTCTTTATTTTCCAGATTGATTCCATTGAAACCATTCAAAGCATTTTCAAAATACTTCTTCAGAGTCGCCTCTAAACTTGAAACTGCAAGGATACACATTTGCGAGTATATAACTTTAAAATTGTTTTCAATTGATCTATTGTTAATATTTTCCAGTCCGCTCTTCGCATTATCCAAAGCTATTTTCACAGTTGTTTGTATTCCAGAAGTATTAATCGCTACAGTCAAGGCTTGAACTGCCATATCTTTAATCAAACTTGGTGTCCGTTCAAGTTTATCGATATCAGCAAGTTCTTTTTTAAAATTCTTGAGGTAATCAGTCGTTGGCAATCTTGACATATTTTTTTATACAAACATCCATTATAAAAATCCTTTTTAAACTCCTTTCTTATGAAAACAAACACCCCGGAAGTCCGGGGTGATGGAATAATCTTGCGAATATGGCTCTTTCCTTTCTTCTTTTTCTATTTAGGATGGGTTTTATTTTTTGTTAGTCCTAGCATACCACAACATGTGAAAAAATACAAGTGTCAAATCTTTTGAAAAATAAACAAATTTTCATACATAATTATGAACCTGTCCAATCCTCTCTGCACTGTGCGCACCGTTCATTGCCAGTATGATCAAAACAGTCAGTAAATTTGTTCGGCTCATATCTTTGCTCATCTTCATTCCAAAAAAACTCGTCATCAATGAGTGTCTCGACAAGCTTTCTTTCTGCTCCGCAATGCTGGCAAGCATGCCTAGGAAAATTTTTTGTTTGTACATCCATATTCCCGATCATTGATCGAAAACAAATCTATGTCAAACGATACTGTCCATAACCAACAAACTCCAGATAACCCTTATTCCTCAAAATCTGTAACTGTTGCCTTATTTTAGGTCTTATATTTTTGTTTTCAGGATGAATTATAGATAAATCGTACTCGAAAGCATACATATCCTGTAGGGTAAATTTCTTTTGATTGAGTGAATCAATACAATTCATAATATCCAAGATCCACCCTTTGCTATCCGATTTTTTAATTTTTTTCAAAAATAATGTCTTCTGCCATTTTTCCAGTACGCTCTTTTTATCCGTCTCTTTCCCATTTTCTACATAGAATATTTGTCCAGCCTTTGGAATCTTTGAGAATAAAATATTCGAGCCAATCCAGCCAGCGCGTCTGGCATTTTCTCTGAGTGGTTTCCTTTTTTCAATAATCTCGGAGATAAAAAAATGTTTCGGTATAACAAAAAAATCATACACCTTTGAGGCTTCAGCTATATACCCCATAAAAAAGAAATTTGGTTTTTCTGATGAATTGATTCTTTTGATCATTTGAGAATAGGCTCCGGCGGAAACCTTTTTACCAATTTTCCCATTTTTAGATTTTAACTCAAAGTCTTCAACACATGTTTTACAATAAAAATCAGCAACTGGTTTATTATTACCATAATTGTAAATACCATTGCCACAATTCGGACAATAAATCTCATGAAGCACCCATGCCTCACTTAAAACACGAGCTTTTTGAGAAACACTCCTATACTGAATCGCTAATTTCGTATCAAAAAATAAATTCATAATTGATGATCAATAATCTCCACTGAAAACTCATTTCATAAATGAAATGGTGTCACTATGACAAACAATCCTATTTGTCCAAGAACCAATCCATAATCAGAGATTAATTTGATACTGCAGTCGCCTTGTCTTAATCCGCTGATTTAATTCTTCAGATGTCAACATTGCGTACCCCTTGCTTTCCGGGTGAAGGCTGACGAAACAAAAACGGTACTGCTTACCCAGTTTATCTGCTAATCGAAACTCATTTTCTGTTGCGCCAAAGAAAAATCCATCAGGATTATTAACGAGTTTTTTCTGAGTTGTTTTAAGTTCAATCAATACAATCTGCTCAAATGGAACATCCATAATACTCATACCACTTACCATTGGAAGAAGAACGAGATCAAATGCACGAGAAAATGTCATTGGCAAATCAAGGCGCCTCAAAATCTCCTTTCGTTCTTCTTTGCTTGGCTTCTTAAAGCGAGCATCTGATTCAAGTAAAAAATCAACCGCTGATGTCTCGGTTATATTATTCTTAATTGTTGCGCCATATGAATGTTGGTGTGCCACGATCTGATTAGATCATACAAAAGCACCCAGATCAAGATCGCCACCAGAAAACTATTCCCCATAATAAAAATTCCCCCATTCTCCCACCCCAGTCGGAATAGCACAAGTTCCGACGGGAGAAACAAAAAAATCCCTTCTCGGTGGGAATTTCATCCTATTTTCTCTCCCCAGTGACCTTACATGTGGTGTGCCCCAGTTACATTCCGAATGATGTAACGGGGCAGGCGGGGTAAACCACCCTATTTATTCAGCAACAAATCGAATCGAGATCTTTTTGTCCATATACTGTCGAAGGTGTCCGATGAGAGTCGCAGCGACCTCATTCATTTCCATACTTTCAACTTCTTTCAATATGGTAATTTCAGCCAAATCTTCGCTCGTCTCATCGTTGATAATCGTAATCACACCAGGCCTCTTCCCTATGACGATAGATTTCAATACTCCTTTCTCTTTTTTGGTTATCTTCAATTCATCAACCATCATGCTGTATGTTTCTGCTGCTGTTTCATAATCCTTTTTCGACTCAACCAGCCCTGCTATCCTATTGACGGCTAAGCCATTCTTCATATGCTCACCCATTATTTTCGATAGTGAAAAAACCTCCTCACGGGGAGCCTGCTTCAATTCCAATTCTTCGAGAGAAAGCCCCATCGCCAGCTGATATGAAACGAAAAGTTCCTCGCTACTGATATTGTTGCTTTTCGAAAAAGATATTATCTCTTCCAACTGCTTCTCTTGCGGATCATCTCCCGTCTTCGGAAACTCCATTGGATTTTTCATACTATATTTGTTATTTCTTCCAATCCCGAATTACTACCCCACCGCGGACGCGGGTGACCACTACTTTTTGCTTCTCTCTCCATCCAAGCTCGCGGACGAGCTCAATCGGGAGCGTCAGCCCAATAGACTTTCCACCGAGTTTGGTAAGTTTCCGAACGCTTTTATCCGTTGCTTGTTTTGGCATAATATTTTCTTTAGTTTATCGCCTCATTTTCAGTCCCCCTTGTCAATTTTGTCAATATTTGGTATATTCTAGTTGGTCGCGAGGAAACCCGCGCCCATCAAAATGGAGTCTCCTTGGGAGGCTCTTTTTTGATATTCTCCTTGATATTCTCCAAAGTTAATGGAAAAACTTTCAATCCAATTCCTAAGCAATCCCCTTTTACCTTCAAGAGCTTTGGATAAGTGATATCACTATAGCGCCAATATTCTTCTGGCTTTTTCCCATACTCAAAAATATGATACACGGGATAGCAATAGAGATCAGCTATTTGTATTCCGACAGTATCCTCGGAAGTCGAATACAGAAGCTTTTCAACGATATTCGGACACTTTTTCCATATATCCCCATCCCTCCATCGCATCATATGATGAATATCCTTAAGAGAATCACCGATAAATGATTTTTCAACTGTTCCGACACGAGGATCAATCACACAGAGACCGAGCGAATTCCGCTCTTTCAAAAATCGCTGAAATCTTTCGAGGAGATAGAGGTATGCTATCTCATATGGATTCTGTGATGGGTATTGTTTCCAATAAGCATCCTTATTAATCACTATGGCTATCAATGTGATTGGCAGGGAAACCAAGTATGCCTTTATATCAGCCTCAAGTTGATTATACATTTCTCGATCATGCAGTTTGAGCGGCGATTCCTGTTCCAAGTCGGGATTCGCATACCGAAGGAAGTTTGATTTGATTTCAAGATCTTCATTCTGAAAATATTTCTTTTTGATTACACGGAGATCTTCTTCAACTTTCACGCGGTCCGAATCATTGATGATGCATCCAGTCAAAACCAAAAACTGCTTTCCTTTTTGAGAAAGCGGTATAGTATCACCCGATTCATCTATATACATGAGATACATGGATTTCTACGATATGCGTCTACCAATATAATTACATACCTCGTTACATATATCCTATCACCTCCCCATTCCCACGGCAATTTACGCCGAGTCCCTTTATGAAGGGAATTTCATCGCTCTTGAAAGCAAAAATCCGCCACTCGGGCGGATATTTTCCACTAATCCATGCTCACCTTGATCTCGCGTATCGCTTCGAGGCCGAGCATGGAATTCGTTTTTTCGGCGATATTCTTTCTATTGAGCCAGATTTCACTCGCCCAGAGGGAACTCCGGAAGCCGACGAAGAGCTTTTTCTCCTTATAGAACCTCGGTTCTATATTTTCCTCACCCCTCGTCCCATATTCCGCGTGGATCACCTTATTGAAAACCGAGAAAATCGTCTTTTCATCGATTTCTTTCAGCTCTTTCGGTGCTTGAAAGTTCTTTTTTTCGAGATATTGTCTGAGATCAAGCATACAAGTGGCTCCATTATTTCCGAATAGGCATCGCTATATAGAGGAAATGCTGTTTTTTCTCACCATCCACATCGTTCATACGGAAAGCGACCGGCGTATGGGGAGTATTACACTGGAGCGTCACCTTCTCACCCTGGAGGATATTGAGCCCGTCGAGGATATATTTCGGATTAAACGAGATCGCCATATCCGTATCACCCTGTATATCCGCCGAAAGAGTGACTTTATTCTCTCCAATCTCCTGAGAGAGCGATGCGACCACTACTTTCCCCTCCTGTGGAAGAAGAGTAAAAATAATTTCTCCTGCTGATTGGGAAGAAAAGACACTTCCCACCCGAACCGCCCGCAAGAGCTCCTCTCGGTCGAATACCACTTGGGAGGAAAACTTCTGTGGAATAATCTGCTTATAATCAGGATATTTCCCATTGATGAGTCGGGATATGATCTGTATTTCATCTACCTGGAAGAATATCTGATTCTCATGTAAGGCTATTTTCACCCACTCGCTCTCGGGAGTGATGCTCCGCTGAAGCTCCTGGAGAGTCGCCGCGGGGATGATGAGTGATGGGTGACTCTCGATAAATGTGTGGTATTTTTCATTTTCACCCATATTTTCCAGAGGAAATATCTCCTCGCCGAGGCGAAAGCTATCCGTCGCCGCAAAATGAATTTCTTTCTCAAAGAAGAATGCATGTACTCCTGTGAGTTCGAGGCGACTATCCGTCAGTGAAACACATGGGAGAAGCCTTGAAAAGGCATTTTTCAGGGATTGTGCTGGGAGATTGAAGAAATATTCTCCATCATACTGTGGGATGAGAGGGAAGTCCTTCGCATCAAGCCCTTTTATTTTCATCTCATACCCACCACTCACGATTTTCAGGAAACTTCCCGTGGTCTCGAAAGAGAGGACATCCTGAAGAGGGAGATTGTGGATAAAATTCGAAAGGAGTTTGGCGGGAATCGTAATCCGACCCTCTTCCTCAATTTTCCCACCGACATAGGCGATAACACCGATTTCGAGGTTGGTTGCAGAGAGTTTGAGCCGCCCGCCTTTTGTTTCCAAAAGAAAGTTTCCGAGAATCGGCAGAGTTGATTGCCTCCCGACGACTCGTTCGAGGATATTGATCGCATGAATGATATTTTCTTGGGTACAGAGGAGTTTCATAGGAGTATCTTTAAGAGTAAGGTTTCTTCTTTAATTATTTAAAAAAATTATTTATTACTATTAGGGGTGTGAATTGGTGGATAAGTGGATTATATGGCTTATGATAAGGATGAAAAAAGATGGGAGTAGGGAGGGTATTGGTGTGTAGGGGATGTGGGTTAGGTGTGATGGATGGGAATAGGTATGGGAATGATTTTTTTATACACGATACAAGGGGAGTTTAGGAGGGGTTATTCAGGGTTATACACATATTATACCGTCATGAGTAATAGAGTCGTTCTTTCAGGGTGTGGATTTCTTCTTTGAGTTTCGGATCCTCTTCGGTACTCTTGTGGATTTTCTCGAAAGCGTGGAGTGCGGTAGTGTGATCCCTTCCTCCGAATACGGCGCCGATGCTCGAGAAGGATGTTTGGAGTTCACTTCGCATGAGGTACATCGCCATCTGTCTCGGGTGAGAAACCTCTTTCTTTCGCCCTTTTTTCACGAGGTTCACTCGTTCGATCTTGTAGTGTTCTTCGATCACCCTGAAAATATCATCCAAACTGAGATTTTTCTTGGTTTGGAGGATGAGCTCGGAAAGGATTTTCTCGGTGGCGGATGGTGATGGGGTGAGTTTATGAAATTCGCAGTAGGCGATGACCCTATTGAGAGCGCCTTCGAGCTCGCGGACATTCTGCGTGATGTTTTCAGCGATATAATGGATGGATTCTCGATCTATTTCGAATCCTTTTTCCCGCATTTTCGCCTCGAGGATGGCGATGCGTGTCTCATAATTCGGACGGCTGATATCGGTGATCATACCTCCTTTGAAACGCGAGCGGAGCCGGTCTTCGAGTGTGGCGATGGCGTGTGGCGGGCGGTCGCTCGAGATGACGATCTGCTTATTGAGCTGGTAGAGGGCGTTAAAGATATGGAAAAACTCGGATTGAGTCTTTTCTCTGCCAGAAAGGAATTGGACATCATCGATGATGAGGAGATCGATGCCTTGGTAATAGTTCTTGAATTGATCGACTTTTTGATTTTTTATGGAATCGACGAGCTCGGTCGTGAAGCGTTCCGAGGTGATATATTTTATCTTTTTCTCCGGATGGTGTTTGGTGAGCTCATTGCCGATAGATTGGAGGAGATGTGTTTTCCCGAGCCCGACGCCGCCATAGATGAAGAGGGGGTTGTACACCATTCCAGGGTTTTGGGAGACCGTGAAGCATGCCGCCCGAGCGAGCTCGTTATTTTCGGAGACGATGAAGTTCTCGAAGGTATATCGGTGGTTGAGATTGGAATGGTGAACTACTGGCGACCGATCCATGACGATAGGTGTTGGGTGTACAGCCGGTGGATAACCAGGGTGAATGTCGAAAGAGGGCTTATTCTGAGGGGCTTTAATGGCGTCAAAAGAACGAGGTGATACAGATGAATCAGTCCCTCCTGGTATTGAGTGGGTCCCTATTTGCAGGACACACTGGATACTCTTGATATCCTCGTGGTGAATTTTTCGGAGAGACTTCAGGAGATAGAGGTTGTATTTATTCTCCAACCATTCTTTGGTAAATCCATTCGGAACGCCGACCGTTACTATCCCATCATCGATATTGAGGATGCGGGTGTCCTTGAACCAGGTAAGAAAATTCGCACGGGAAATAGAGAGTTCCATTTCCCCGAGCACGGCTTTCCAGAGGTCTTCGTGTGTCATAGGGAATACAAGGGAATGAAATATAGGTAAATATATCATGACGGCACAATTCTATCGAGTGGGGCGGTGCATATCCGGTGTATAAGTAGGGAGGATGCGTGTGTCTGCCCGCATTGCTACGCAAAGCGTTGCGGGCGGGATTGACACATTCGGAGAAAAGGCGTATTCTAGTCCTGTTACTCATTGACGGTATTTGTATGGCTACCAAGAGAACCTATCAACCGAAAAAACTTCGCAGGGCACGACGGCATGGCTTTCTCGAGCGGATGTCGACTCCAGGAGGGCGGGCGGTTGTCGCCAAGCGACGGCGGGAAGGACGCAAGAAACTGACCGTTTGACTCACAGGCTATGGTGTCACCAGGATTCCGACTGCGAAAAAATGCTGATATAGAGAGGGTTTTTCGAAAGGGGAAACCCTTTTTTTCTGTTTTTCTGGGATGCCGGTTCGTCGCTACTCCAGGTGCTCCTCTCGCCGCTTTTTCGGTTTCGAAGAAGCAATTTCCCACCGCAGTGGAGCGAAATCGTCTGAAACGACGCCTCCGGGAGTCATTTCGGGCACATTTGAAATTAGGGCTTGTTTCAGCCGGTGAATATGTTTTTTTCTTCACGAAACAGGCGAAAAACCCCTCATGTCAAGAAATACGAGATGCGATGCGAGCCATTTTCGCGAAAATACGCTAAGATAGGGGAAGGATAATATAATTGTAAAAAATGGGTATGGGTGAACTCTTTCATGTGGTTGTTTCGCAACCAATTTATAATGCACTGGTCTTTTTTTACAATGTCATACCAGGGAGCGATTTCGGTCTCGCGGTGATAGCAACGACTATCCTCCTTCGTATTTTATTCATTCCTCTGTACAAGAAGCAGTTGGAGTCCCAGCGGGAAATGCAGATACTCCAGCCGAAGATCAAGGAACTCCAGAAACAGTACAAGGGGGACAAGGCGAAATTGAATGAAATGCAGATGAAGCTCTACCAAGAGCATGGGGTGAACCCGCTCGGAGGGTGTCTCCCGATTATTGTGCAGGTTATTTTCCTCATCGCTATTTATCAAGTGATTATCGGTATCTCCAATGGAGGTTTCCTCGCGAATGGAGCAGATCTCTATCGATTTGTATCGAATCCGGGAGAAATCGCGCATCATTTCTTCGGTATCGCTGATTTAGCGAAGCCGAGCTATCTTTTCGCCGCCCTCGCCGCCCTCGCGCAGTTCTATCAGGTGAAAATGATGCTCGATGCTCAGAAGACAGATCAGCCGGCGAAGAAAGTGGATGATTCGACGGAACCGGACTTCATGGCTATCATGAATAAGCAGATGCTCTTCATCGGTCCTGGCATGACACTCTTCATCGGGGCGACCTTCCCAGCAGCACTTTCCTTGTATTGGCTTGTTTCCACGGTATTTACGATTGTTCAACAGATATTCATTTTTAAGAAGAAGTGATGGTATGGATACACTACTCATAGTTCAGGAAGAATCAGAAAACCTCCTCCAAAAAATGGGGTTTCCGGCCGAAGTGGTCGCCACGAGTATGGGCGAACGGAGCTATTCCATTCGCATTACGGTGAGTGACGGGTCCAAGCTCCTCATCGGTTCGCACGGAGTCGCGCTCTCTGCTCTCCAGTATGTCATGCGATCGATATTGACGAGGAAATTGCAGGAGCGAATCGATGTGCTCGTCGATGTGAATGGATATTGGGAAGAAAAGAGGCCACTCCTCGAACGGGAAGCCTTGGCAGCAGAAGAAGAGGTACTCCGGACGGGACATCCTGCAATTCTTCGTCCGATGCTTCCATACGAGCGGAAGGTCATCCATACATTCCTCGTCGCGCGGAATAAGGTCACCACTGAAAGCTCTGGTCATGGTGAAGACCGGAAAGTCATCATCAAGGCACTTTCCGATATGTGAGGGAAAACACAAAAATGAAAAACACAGAAACCAAACAAAGCACAATTCTCAAAGCACAAGCAGGAACAAACTTGTGTTTTGGCTTTTGGTTATCGTGCTTTGTTTGGATTTTGTGATTTGAGTTTTGTGCTTTTTTCTATGGCTCTCGCCCGTAAAATTGCCTACAATGTGGTAATCGTTTCTGTCCTGAAGGTGGCATCGACCGTGCTTCTCTCGCTTTTTTCGATTAAACTCATTACCGGTTACTTGGGACAGGAGGGCTTCGGTCAGTATGCGACCGTGCTCGCCTTTTTCGCTTTCTTTTCGGCGATTGCGGATCTCGGCATCGGTATGATCACCGTGCGGGAGATTTCTCGTCCACAGGCGGATGAAAAGCGCATTTTGGGAAATGTGCTTTCCCTTCGCCTTTTGTCATCTGGGGGTATTTTTCTTTTGTCGCCATTCCTTATTTTTTTCTTCGGGTACCCGGCGGAGCTGAAGGAGGGCATTCTCATCGCCGCGTTCGCGATTATTTTCTCGACGATGTCCCTCGTCCTCAATGGTATTTTCCAAAAGCGGGTGGCGATGCAGGAGGTCGCGATGATCGAGTTTATCGGCAAGATTCTCCAGGTAGCATTCATCGCATTCGCCGTCGCGAAGGACTGGGGATTCCTCTCTATCGTTTCGGCCATCCTCGTTTCCATGAGCTTCAATGCAGTGAGTGTGTTCCTGATGAGCCGTCGTCATATCCGGTTTCCACTGCGTTTCGAACGGGCATATTGGAAAGAGTTTCTCCGGGAATCGTATCCTTTGGGGGTGACGGCCATCATCACTTTCCTGTATTTCAAATTCGATACCATTATTCTTTCGGTACTGCGCCCCGCCACGGATGTGGGTATTTACAATGTCGCGTACAAGATCATGGAGAATCTTATTTTCTTTCCGGCGATGCTCGCGGGGCTCATCATCCCCCTCCTTTCCAAGCACCTCCTCTCCAACCGGAAGAAATTCGATATGATTGCCTCGAAAACATTCAAAGTATTTCTCATTATCGTCCTGCCGATTGCGGTCGGGACGCTCTTTCTCGCCGAGGATATCATCCTCATCGTGAGTGGACCCTCATTTCTCGCTTCAGCGGAGGTACTCCGCGTGCTCGTCGTTTCCCTTTTCTTCATTTTCTTCGGACACTTTTTCAATATGATACTGCTCGTTTCCAATGCGCAGAAAAAGCTCATGTGGACGCTCTCATTCGCCGCTCTGTTCAATATTGCCCTTAATCTCTTTCTCATCCCGCGATTTTCGTATATGGGAGCGGCTTTCGCATCGGCTTCGACGGAGGCATTCGTCGTCCTCACGGCATCTTTCATCGCATTCCGTCACATCGGGTATCGACCGTCATTTCAGGGGGTTCCTCCCCTTATCATTGCCAGTTTCGGTATGGCAATTTTTCTCTTCCTTCTTCATGGGAAACCCCCTTTCTTCTCCTCGGTCTTGGCGCGGTGATTCTCTATGGTGTGCTCTTGTGGCTCTGTAATGGGGTGACGAAGGAAGAGATGGACATCATTCTCTCTGGACGCAGGCTCGCCCGCGAGTCTCAATCGGCTGAGCACACCGAGACCATTGTTTAGTAATGGAGCTCATCATGGATACCGCTCCCCTCGTGGCAATTATTGTCCTCAATTACAACGGGAAAGACTGTCTTTCGCATGCTTTAGGGTCGCTTCAAAGGCTTGATTATGTGGCGAAGAAAATAATTGTCGTCGATAATAATTCGCGGGATGGATCCTTCGAAACCGCAAAAATTACTTTTCCTCACGGTGTTTTTTTGAAAAATACGGCGAATGTGGGTTTCGCGGCGGGTATGAATGTCGGTATCCGGGAGGCATTCCGACTCGGCGCGAAATATATCTGGCTGTTCAATAACGATGCATCTGCCGATGCCTCGACGCTGACTTGGCTCGTGCGTTTTTGTGAAAGCCGAGGAGATGTGGGTGCGGTGAGTCCAGTGATTACTGATGCATTGGGGAATACTTGGTTTGCGGTCGGGGAAATATCGTACCTCCGTATGCGGGCGTATCATGATACGAAAGTAAGGGGTTCGCGCCCATATCAGAGCGAATATTTGTCGGGGTGTGCACTCTTTCTCCCTTCGGCCGTGCTTCGGGAGGGAGGGCTTTTAGATGAGCGGTATTTCCTCTATTATGAAGACGCGGATCTCTCTCTGCGGATACGGAAATCCGGGAAGAAATTGTTCGTCCTTCCGACAGCTCGGGTAGCGCACGGAGAGCAGAGCGAGAAGAAGTCTTCGGAGAAGATCTATTACTTGGTTTTGTCGGGACTGCTCTTCTTTCGCGAGCATACGCCCCTCCACCTGCGTCCATTTGTATGGGCATTCTCTCGGTTGCGCCGATTCAAAAATTTTCTGGATGTTGTATTGAAACGGGAGAAGGCTGATATGGTCGCCCGTGCGTATAAAGAATATGATCGAACACAACATACGGATTCCTAGGCTCTCTCTCGTCTTCGTGAATTATCGGAGTATTTTTCATCTCTCCCAATCACTTCGATCACTCGAAAAAGAGCCATCTTCTCAACAGGAGAGAGAGATCATCGTCGTGAATCAGGATGTATCAGAGCGAAAGGCGATGGAGATGTTCGCAAAACAGCGGGGGTTTCGATTGATTCACCGAGAGAATCTCGGCTTTGCTTCGGGTGCCAATGCGGGGGCGGCTGTAGCTACCGGAGCGTATCTCGCCTTCCTCAATCCAGATACATACTACTCTTCGGGAAGTTTCGAAGAGATACTGCAGATATTTGAAGTGGATGATCATGTGGGACTTGTCGGCGCGACACTCTGCGATGCGGATGGTCATCCAGAGAAATGGAGCAAAGGGCGTTTTCTTACGCTCTCACGGCTCGTGATGAATAATATAATTCCGGAGGCCTTTTTTCCGAAGAGAGGAATTGATTGGGTGAGTGGAGGAGCCCTCTTTATACGGAAGAGTTTGTTTCACTCCTTATGTGGTTTCAGTGAAGACTTCTTCCTCTACTTCGAGGATATGGATTTCTGCGCTCGGGTGAGGCAGGCGGGGTATTCGGTTCAGTCCAGTCAATCCTTGCAATTTACACATGCCGGAGGGAAGAGTTGTGCATCGAAATCCATACGAAAGAAGCATTTTTTCGATTCCCAAAGGAGATATTTCAGGAAACATCGACCTTTTTGGGAGCAGAGGGTGCACTTTTTCTTGCAGGGAATAAAAATATGGTAGAACGGTCAGATTTCATACAAAGATTAGTATTCCTCTTTTTTCTCATCCTCCCGTTTCAGTTCGCGCTGAATCCATCGGAGGGTTTTGATGTGGCACTTTCTCGGGTCGCCGTACTGGTGATAGGCGGGCTATTCCTCCTGGAGCGATTGCGGGATGGTTCATGGATGCTCCCCGCGAGGAGAGATCTTTTTTTCTGCATGGGATTCATTTTCCTTGCCATACTCTCCCTTTTGTGGGCGCGGGAACCTCTCTGGACACTTCGCAAGGTATTTTTTTTGATTTCCTTTCTCCCACTCTGGTTTCTTCTCTCGGATATGTTTGTACGGAGAGGAGTGGTCGCGGTGAGGGATATTGCCTCTGGATTTTTCTTCGGTTCAGTTGCTGGGGCGGTCGTCGCGCTCTTGCAATTTTCCTCCCAATTCGTTTTTTCTCTGGATCGCGTGCTCGATTTTTGGTTGAGCAGAATGTACCCTATTTTCCTCGGAGAGACATTTGCACAATCAGTTGCCATACATCCTAGTCTCCTCGTAAATATCGCCGGGAAAACGATTTTACGAGCCGTAGGGGTCTTCCCAGACCCGCATGTGGCGGCATTTTATTTCGGGATGGCGATACCATTCGGCGTGTGGCTTGGCATGACCGCTGTACCAACGAAAAGAACCATTTTCTTTCTCGGAACGGGCATTCTTTTTCTCGCTGACCTCTGCACTTTTTCTCGTGGCGGGTATGTCGGACTCTTCGTGATGCTCATTTTTTTCGGAGCGTTTTCCTTCTCTCATATGCGGGAACGGATATCATTTCGACAGAAGAAAAAAATCGCATTGGTGATGATGGTAATCCTCCTATTCTCTCTTCTTATCGCCCCGGTACGAAATCGTTTGATGGATACACTTTCTGTGACAGAAGGTTCCAACAGCGCGAGAATCGCCCTCTGGGGAGAAGCAATCTCCCATATCAAAGAGCGGCCACTTCTCGGATACGGTCTCGGGAATTACCCCCTGCAGGTGAAGCCGAGTACCGAGTATCGCGAGCCGATTTATATTCACAATATCTATTTGGATATATGGGCGGACCTCGGGCTTATCGGACTCATTTTCTTCCTCGGTATGTTCCTCCTCCCGGTCGCCGTATTCTTTGTTCGTGGGAGCTTTTCGAGCATTGCTTTCCCTGCCGTGCTCGCGCTCGTTCTCTTCCTCGCGCACTCTTTTTTCGAGGATATCCTTTTTTCCGTGCATATTTTCCCGGTGCTCCTGTTCCTCATCGTGACGATCTCATGGTATAACAAGGAACAATGAATGGCGTGTATGAAACAAGATTTTATTGAGAAAATTTTTATAGGGTCACTGCTTGCTGTACCACTGCTCGTTATTTTCGCCACAGAAAAAGTGGTGCTCTTTGGCATACCACTCTATGCGCCAGAGGTGTTCACCATTTTCGCGCTTGGGAGTCTCCTCATGAGAGAGCGGAGTGTCTGCTTCATTCATCCCCGCATGGGCATTCTTTTTCTCGCTCTCTTCCTCATCGCCGTCGGTCTTGGCATCGGGGCGCTCTCGAATGACACGACTCTGCATGGATATGGTCGTATGAAGAGCTGGTTTGTCTTCCCACTCCTCTATGGAAGCATGCTCGCGTTTTCTTTGAGGAGAAACATGCTTTCCAGAGAGGATATTTTTCGTTCAGTATTTTTTGGCGGGATATTGGTGGGTATGGCTACTTTCGTGAGTATCTTTTCGGGTGGAGGATTTTCGTATGATCACCGGTTACATGGATTTTTCTCTTCCCCGAATCAGCTTGCCCTCCTCCTCGGAACAGCGCTTATCATAGGTGTTTTCCTCGCGATTTCTCTCTGGGGAAAGCCAGGGAAAGAACGACTCACCATTCTTTTTGGGGTATTGTTCCTCGGAATGCTTCTCCTTCTCACGCAATCGTATACAGTTCTTTTTTCTTTGATGATGGTCGCCGGCATTGGAATCGCGAGGTATCGACATCGTTTTTCGCGGAGACAAGTCGTGATTTTTTCCCTCGGATCCATTCTGTGTGTCGGGATACTCCTCACCTTGAGTTATCCGAAATGGCAGAGCATCATAACTTCCGATGAACGATCTTCGATCGCATCACGAGGTATGATCTGGCAGTCGGCACTTCAAATGATCAGGGAGCATCCGTTGATTGGCATTGGACCGGGAAATTTTCAGAGGGAATATATCGCATATCAACAGTATTTCCCGCCCTATCTCGAGTGGTCGGCGCCACATCCACATAATGCATTTCTCGATCTGTGGTTGGAAGGTGGATTGTTCGCTGTCATCGGGTTCGCCCTCTTCTTTTGGCACTGGCTAGCGTCCTCGGCGCGGGATTTCTTTGCTAAAAAAAAGGAGGATGCTGTTCGTGCACTCCCCTTCTTCCTCGGAATATATTTTTTTCTGACGGGGCTCACGGATGTCTCATTCCTCGGGAATGATCTCGCCTATTTTTTTACCACTGCTTTCGTTTTGAGCCTTTTCTTGATGCGGGAGTCTACAGATGTATCTGATAGGCTTTCCCATCACGGCGATTGAAGAAATAGAGGGTATCTTCTTTGGGTGAGAGGAAGAGATTGATACTGTCGAATTCCGTACCGATGTCGTTCCCTTCGATGATGCGTTCTCTTTTCCCTGTTTCGAAGCTCAGTTTCCAGAAAGTATCCGTCGTCTGAAGTTTCTTCGAGAAGTAATCATTCGGCAGGGTGATATTTTCGGGAAGAGAACCAGGAAGGGCGTAGTAGAGGGACTTTCCATCCGATGACCAGACCGCCTTGGAGACGAGGGTTGGGATGATGAGGGGCGTGAACTCGCCACCATTTTTGTTCATGGTCGCGAGGGAAATTTGAGAAGTCCCTTTCTCTTGTAGGAAAGAAACGAGCACTTTCTCCCCATCGGGTGACCAGAGGTAATCTCCGCCGAAGCGATCAGCGAGCAAGGTCTTCGTATTGGTTCCAGAAGAAGATGCGGTTTGAAACACACTCTTCTCGAGCCCATTCGGACGATTCCAAAAGGAAACATCCGAGCTCTTCGGTACGGGCGCAGTGAAAACATTCTTTACAGGAAGAGCGATGATTTCCTTCCACTCGCTTCCATCTGGATTGGAGATGTTGACGCTCGCGGTTCCGGATTCGGAGGTGTATTGATAGAACATCTTATCACCGAGATTGGAGAAAGAGGGGTATTTCAGATTTTCTTTCAGTGGGAGCACTTCTTTCGATGGGAGCGTGATGAGATGCCAGCGGAGTGTGGTGTTCTCGATGAGGACGAGTGCCCGCATTTTGCTATGTGCCCAAACGACCTCTACTGGCGTACCAGGGAGGTTATCGATGAGTACGCTCGATTCCTCCGTTTCCAAGGAAATTTTCTTGAGAGAGCGATTATCAGTGGAAAAATAGGCAAGCTCTGCATCAGAGAGGACGGTCGCCCCGACATTTTTTTCCTTGATGATGGCTTCAATTTTCGAAACGGGAGTGGTTTTCGGTGGCGTATTGGTGAAGGTATTTTCGGCAGAAGGATCTTTTTCTGGAGTGGCGACTTTGGGATCGAGCGGATTATTGCGATACGCGAAATGATACACCCCGAAAAAGATGAGGGTGAGGATGAAGAGCCCGAGCGAGATAAAGAAAAATGTTTTCATGAAAGAGAGTTGAGGGTTTTTTACAACGCCTGCCTGCCGGTAGACAGGGTGGTTCCGCTTTTTGAGCGGTGCCCCCGCTGTAAAAAACTTCTTCTTGAGAATATAGGGAGGCTCCTAGAGACTACAGCAATTTGTTTGGTCACTGATATGAATATGGGGATATGGTCCGGCTGTTTCATCATTGACTCTCCCTCCGCATGCATTTCCAGCTTGCTTCAGACTTTCGACGATGGACAAGTCCATGCCGCCACCCGAATTTTTTACGGAGAAATCAGCCGCATGAGATTTGTTGCAGGCATCACTTCTTTGTGAGACCCCCCCTCCATAGTGACAGGATGTTTGAGCGTGGGCGCAGGGAGGCTTACTCCAGTTATTTTTACAATTTGAAAAACCGGCGCTATCCGAGATGCTGGTTATTCTGGCGCTCGGGTATTTCTCGTGTATGCAGGCGAGCAGATCGGAGAGTGGTTGTGATGCATCATTGCATTGAGAATTGTTTATGCCTGATACGGATAACCCACCACAACCACTCCCTGTTCCGGCGGTCGGCATAGGAGCAGTAGCCCCTGGCGTAGAGGCGCCACCGGTACCACTCCTGGAGACGGTTGGGAGCTTCAGATTCACGAGGTCGGGGTTGATGACATAGAGGATGAGGTAGGATGCGAGCGCGAGGACGAGCCCGATGAGAGCATCTTGCATAATACTTTTCGCCGATCCCATTTTCGAGGTATTGGCAGCGGAGAGCATATACATGAAGGCACCGACGAGGAACATGAAGAGCGCGCAGAGACCCACGATCCAAATGGCGAGCTTGTAGATGGCGCTGAGATATGCCGAGAAACTGAGATTCGTCGAATCAATCCCAGGAAGTTTCTCGAGGAGGGTATAGTTGAGGGATGGGTTAGCGGATGTCCCTGCGGATACTCTAATGGAGCTTAATGCTTGATTCTGCAGTATGGGGTCTTTGATGGTTGATTGGATATGACTTGCTTGTATCTTTTGTGCGTCTTGATCGCTAGTGACGCAACAGGATCCCTGGGATTTCCCGTTTGAATTGCATTCGCCAACCTTCTGTCTGATCCAGCAACCAGTGAGTGCGCAGTGACCTCCGTTATCTTCGCAAATTTTGCTTTCAATGATGAGGCTGGCATCCGCAGCGGAGGTTGATGGGGAAAATACAAAAAAGGCAAGGAACACCAAAACGAGGGATGGGGTATTTATTTTTGAGAAATGTATCATAGTGTTTTGCACTTAGTATACAACAAAAAAAAAATCCCGACGATACCCTTCATACTGAAGAGAAAACACAAAGCTCAAATCACAAAAGCCAAACAAAGCACAACACAAAAAAACACAAACGCCCTGTCTCGTTTGTGCTTTGATGAATGTGTTTTGTCTGGTCTTTGTGTTTTTCGTACTTTGTGCTTTTTGAATATCAGAAATCCCAACTCCCATTCAAACTCGAAGACTGCGTATAATTGACGACGGTCGTTTCGAAGAAATTGCCCTTGTCGCTATTGGTATCCTGGAGTCGGTCGAGGTGTTTGTAGGGATTGTCGATGGTTTCCGGATAGAGTGGATCCATATTGAGCATGGCGAGGCGCTTGTTGGCGAGCCACTTGGTGTATCCTTCGGTCGTCTCGCCGTTGATACCCGGGATGCGGTCGCCGAGAATATGCTTCCCCCACTCGATTTCCTGGTTCACCGCCTCGGTCATCATCTCGCGAATAATGGTTTCATCGAAAATATCAGGAAATTCTTTCTTGATCTCGCGGAGGAGATTGGAGAAGATAGTGATATGCGTGAGCTCGTCACGGCGAATATAGCTGATCATCCGACCGGTCGCGAGCATCTTCATATTGTCCGTCAGGGTGTCGAAGAAAGCGAAGCCATTGTAGAAATAGAGTGCTTCGAGGAGGAAATTCGCGACCACCGAACGGAAAAATGTCTTATCCGTGGGTGACTCGATGAAATCCTGATAGATCTGACCGATGTACTCATTCCTTTCGAGAAGTATTTTGTCGCTCCTCCAGAAATAATAGATCTCATCTCGTTCCTTGCTGTCCACGACGGATTCGAGGATGGTGGCATAGGATTGCGAGTGAATGGCTTCCTGATAGGCTTGGATGGCGAGGATGAGGTTCACTTCCGGCGAGGTGATGTAATCCGAGAGATGCGGGAGATTTACGGTTTGGATGGAGTCGAGGAAGATGAGGAAGGAGAGAATTCCTTTGTAGGCATGTTGTTCCTCGGCTGAGAGGTCACTGTGAAACATGCGGGCATCGTCTTTCAATCCCGAAACTTTCTCCGGTACCCAGAAGTTGCCAATCATGACCTGATAAAGCGATTTCGCCCAGGGGTATTTCACGGCATTCAAGTTGAAGAGTCCCGTAGTGGAGCCTTTGATGATGGTTCTCGCCTCGACGGCGTCGTCCCCCTTCGGATTGAAGAGGAGGTTTTGGAGCATTTTTTCGGTCATATTCAGCCTACAAATTACGAATAAATTACTACAAATATACAAATTCTACAAATAGCTCTTAGTAAAGGTTGAGTATTCTCATGGAGCGCACTCCCTCAGGTGTAAAATTTGCAAGAATGGCGAGCTTTTTTTGTGTGACATGGAGATATCCTTTCACTTGCTCAATATTGCTTTTTGAGAAGTGATGCCCCTTTTTTATTTCAAGGACAATTCTATCATCGATCAGAAAGTCAAGGAAGTACCTCCCGATAGACTCTCCTCGTATAGTTATTTCGTAGGGAACTTGGCTCTTGAATGGGATATTCTTTTTTGTGAGAGCCTTTTCTATGGCTCGTTGATAATATTTCTCTTGTAAACCGGTGCCAAGCTCGTTGTCGACTTCATAGAGGATTCCGACAATAGCATAACTGAGATCCTTGTAGATCACTTTTTCTCCCGATGTCCTGCCCCGATCCATATTCGTAGAATTTGTATATTTGTATCTCGATTTGTAATTTGTAGGTTATCCGCTGCAGGAAACACAGTTTTCCTTGATTTCACCCGAGAGGCTGCGGACATAATAGACGGTCTTGATGCCCTGGCTCCAGGCGGAAACATAGTGGGTATAGAGTTGCGCGGGGCTGGTTTTCGATGGGTCGATCATCCATTCGAAGCTGATACTCTGATCCACCCAGCGATAGATGACCGCCATCATACTGATGACATCGGTCATCTCCATATTCACATATTCCTTGTAGTACCAGAAATTCTCCTTGGAGAGTTTCGGAGCGACGCGGACGGTCGGTGCAGAGAGATTGGTCTCGACGAAGTATCGCTTGTAAATCGGAAGGAGGGCCGCAGTGGTGCCGACGACTCCGGCGGTGGAGGTATTTGGTGCTGGAGCGGTATGATAGGCGAAACGGACGCCATGCTGCTTCATATCATCGAAGAGCGCTGACCAATCCGCTTTGAACGGAGTGTTCTGTTCATACCAGGATCGATCCCGACCGAGGAGTAGCCCCTTGGAGTACTCACTCCCTTTGTAGAGAGAGTACTGCCCGCGCTCTTTCGCGATATCGATTGAGGCACGATAAGTGTGGAAGGTATATCGTTCGAAGAGTCGATCCACCTCAATCCTCGCCTCCTCGGTGTCGTAGGCGATCTTCCTCGTCGCGAGGTACTCGGCGAGACCGAGATAGCCGAGACCGACACTCCGATACCGCATAGCGGTTCGTTCCGCTTCCTTGATTGGGTAGTAATTGAGTGTGATGACATTGTCGAGAATGCGCATGACGACCGGGAAGACGGCAGCGATGACGGATGGTTCGAAGACGGTGGCGACATTGATCGAGGCGAGATTGCAGACGACGAGGTCGCCCGGGTCATACTTGATCATGATTTTGCCATCCTCGATGGTCTCCTCGATGAATTTGCTCGCGGAAGTATTCTGACAGATTTCCGTGCAGAGTTGGGTCGAGTAGATGTTGCCTGCATGCTTGTTCGGATTGAGGCGATTGACGGTATCGCGGAAAAACACATACGGCATGCCGGTCTCTACCGTCGTCTTCAGGAATTTCTTGAAGAGATCTTTCGCAGGGACGGTTTTCTTCATGGTGAGTCTGGCATCTTTCTCGAGCTCGAGGTAAAAGGCATTGAAGTCTTCATTGAAGAAGTCTTGCAGGGATTTCCCATAGAAACTCTTCACCTCGTGCGGGTCGAAGAGTGACCACTCGCCCCCTGCCTCGAGTCGTTTCATGAAGAGATCGGGGATGGAGACTGCCGGGAAAATGTCGAATGCTTTTGCCCTGATATCCCCCGTTTCGGTCTGGAGATCGAGAAAGTCGTGGATGTCGCAGTGCCAGATATCGAGCGTGACGGATATGGCACCCAGCCGTGACCCGAGCTGATTCACCGCAGAAGCAGTATCATTGATGACCTTGACCCAGGGATTGACGCCTCCGGACATCCCGCGCACCTTCCGGATCATGCCCCCACGCGCGCGGATATTACCCAGGTAGACGCCGACGCCTCCGCCGAATTTCGATATTTGCGCCATATTTTCGATGGCATGGTAGATGCCACGGAGATCATCATCTACATTGATCTTGAAACAGCTGGAGAGTTGATTGTAATTCGTCCGCGCATTGAGGAGGGTCGGTGTCGGGAGAGAAATCCGCTGTTTGGAGCAGTGTTCGTAGATTTGCAGGGCGAAGGCGAGGCGAGTTTCCTTCTTCTCTGGAATCGCGAGAAAGAGCGCGAGCGACATGTACATTTCTTGCGGGAGTTCCTTCACGACTTTGTTCGGATTGAGGAGATAGCGCTTCACAAATGAAACGATAGTCGTGTATTCATAGCTCTCATCGGTTGCCATGGAGAGATGTCGTCCTGCTTCGAGGATATCTTCTGGTGAGTAGTATTGGTAGAAGTCCTTGTAATAGAGACCTTCTTTGATATAGTCGTCGAAAAATGCCTTGTAGGACTTCGGAGTATAGATCTCCCTTTGCGTAAGCCCGCGATTTTTCGTCGCTTGCTTGTAGAGACCGCCGAGGAGTATTCGTGCCGCGACATTCTGCCAAATGATATTCTCCACCGTGACGAGGTCGATGCAGGTTTTGACCAGCATCTTTTCGATATCGGCAGTCTTGATATCTTCGACGAGATTTTTTTTGAAAGCGTCCATGAGATCTTCGAAGCGACAGTATTCCTCGAATCCTTTGGCAGCACGGTCGAAGACGAGGCGGAGCTTGTTGAGGTCGAATGTCTCCTTCGATCCGTCGGACTTGGTTACTTTCAGGGTTTGTTTCTCGAATTCACGGACGAGCTCTTCTTTCTTTTCCTCGCGCTCTTCATTGCGTGCTCCGCGATAGAGGATGTAGGCTTTCGCGACTTCGAAATGATTGAGTTTGACCAGGTGCCGTTCGACGACATCCTGAATATCCTCGACGGAAGGAATGCGGTTGATGAAGATATCATTGAAGACATGCTCGATATCGTGGATGACCGCATCAGTTACCTCGGGGATGAAATCCTTGTCTATTTCTCCGATGGCGTCGCAGGCGAGTTCGATAGCATGATCGATCCGTGTGCGGTCGAAGTCGATGATTTCTCCGTCGCGTTTTTTGATTTTTTCGATGGGCATAGGGGGAGAGGTTAGAGTTGAGAGATGAGAGGGAGAAAGAACTTCTCCGAGAGGTATCCCGAATTTATTGAAAGAGAATATTTTTTGGAAGAAGGCTATGCTGTGAGGCGGGATTCGACGGTGTTCCAATCGATGGCATTCATGAATGCCGAGAGGTAATCGGCTCGTTTGATACCGTAATCAAGCATAAAAGCATGTTCGAAGACATCCATGACGAGAAGTGGTGTCGTCCCCGCGAGGTGTCCCCCGTCGTGTTCATTCACCCAGACATTGAGGACTGTGCTTGTCTCGGTGTCTTGTGTGAGGATGACCCAGCCAATGCCACGCATCGCTCCGATAGCGAGGAAGTTTTTTTGCCAGTTCTCGATACTTCCAAATGTTTTTTCGATGGCTTCTTTGAGTGCTCCTTCAGAGATGCTCGCCGGAGATTTCGTCATGTTTCCGAAGTAGAGTTCATGGAGCCGCATGCCATTCCATTCCCAACCGAAACGACGCTGGAGTTCGGAGTATTCCGGAGTCCCGGGCTCTTTGGAGTCGAGAAACTCGAGAAGTGTATTGGTGTTCTTCACATAGCCTTCGTAGAGCGTGAAGTGATTCGTGAGGAGCGCATCACTGAGGCCAGGGAGGCCGAGGAGATGCTTGAAATCTTTGATTTTGTAGATATCTGGCATATGGTCGCAATGAGAATAGTTAATGGTTTCTATTTGTATATTTGTACAGATTTGTAATTTGTAGGCACTATATTTTCCCGACGAGATCGACACCGGGCTTCAGTGTCCGGTCCCCTTTCTTCCAGTTGGCAGGGCAGACCTGACCCGGATGCTCTTTGACGAAGATTGCCGCTTCGAGCTTGCGGAGGGTTTCCTTGGTGTTACGACCGATGTCGTTCGAGTTGATCTCTATTGCCTGGAGAACCCCATTGGTATCGATGATGAAGGTGCCACGAAGAGAGAGGCCTCCATCGGGGGTAAGGTCGAGACCTTCCTCGGGGATATGGACACCGAAAGCTTTGGCGAGTTTCGCGGTCGGGTCAGCAGCCATCGGATAGGTGATTTGTTTGATAGCGGGAGAGAAATCATGCCATGCTTTGTGAACGAAGACGGTATCGGTACTGACGGAGATTACTTCCGCGCCGAGCGCTTTGAAAGCATCATAATTTTGGGCGAGTTCCTCGAGTTCCGTTGGGCAGACGAAGGTGAAGTCGGCGGGATAGAAAACGACGACGACCCACTTGCCGAGGAGGTCGGAAAATTTCATCTTTCGGAATGATTCGTCCTGAAAATATTCGAACTCGAAATCAGGGACGACCTGTCCGATGGTGACGGTCTGGATTGCTGTTTCTTCCATACTCTTTTTGTGTAAAAAATTATAAGTAACGGTTCATATTCTCATGTCTCGAGAAAATATACAGATTTCAGGCGAAAACCCTGCATCAGTGAGGAGGAATACCTTGATATTCCGACGAGCTGTAAAGGGTTTGCAGACGAAATCTGTGTATTTTATCAGACAAGCGTTTTTTTGTTTTGTATACGCGGTGAGAATGTGAACAGTTACTGAAGTCACGAGGATTTTTTCGCGACGCTGTATCATCATAGATGACCCTGTTTTCTTCTGTCAAATGTCCGTTCTAGGGGCGTGTTACGGGAACACAAAAACCGAAAAAATCAAGTATTAGAATGAAAAAGAAACAATATGTAGTAGGTATTTCTTCATTTATGGCACAAGATGAATTTTCCACCGATAGAATCTTGGTTCGAAAAAACGGCGCCTTGAAGCGCAGTCAAACCGTTGAGGATTCGGTAATGGAAGGTTATGGATGACCGACTGGCGATGCGCTCTCACCCTGAGCGAAAGAGGTGATATTGTGGAGCGTGGTGTCGAGGATACGGCGGAGAGCCTCTTCGCTGTAGAAACCGATATGCGGGGTAAAGACGACATTGTCGCGACTGAGGAGATCGTGATTTTGCTCCAGCTGTCTCGCTTTTGCGGGGTTGCAATTTTCGTGACTCTGCACGCACTGATTCTCTTCCTTGATAGACTCTTCACCTTCGAGGACATCGAGCCCGGCACCCGAGAGGATATGCTGGTCGAGTGCTTTGATGATCGCCCCATTGTCCACGACGCCACCGCGGGAGGTGTTGATGAGGAGACTTCCTTTTTTCAGTGACGAGAGGTTGTTTTCATTGATGAGGTGATGCGTATGTTCGTTGTACGGAACATGGAGCGTCACGATGTCTGATTGTGAAAGTACTTCAGAGAGAGGCGCGTAGTTGAAATGAAGTATCTCGGAGAGAAAGATATCATGACTGGTGTCATGTGCGATGACATGCATGCCGAAACCTTTGGCGATGCGAATGACATGGAGTCCGATGCGTCCCGTTCCAATGACACCGAGCGTCTTGTCTTTCAGGTCGAATCCGATGAGTCCTTCTATGGAGAAATCTCCTTTCAATCCGCGGGTATAGGACTTGTGGACATTGCGCGAGAGTGCGAGGATGAGGGCAAATGTGTGTTCTGCGACGGTGTTTTCTCCGTAATGGGGCACATTGGTCACATTGATGCCGTGTTTTTTGCAGGCAATCATGTCGATATGGTCGAATCCGGTGGAACGGGTCGCGATGAATCGAAGTACGGGGAGTTGTTTCAGGATATCCTCGCTGACTGAGGAATAAATGAAGACTGAGATACATTCACACTCCTTGGCGAGATCGAGAGTCGCTTTGCTCAGGGTTTA
>JBATLQ010000046.1:0-5435 GCA_049289395.1 Candidatus Moraniibacteriota bacterium
GAACTACGGTGGGGTTAGTGATAGGGACGAAGTCGTAACAAGGCATCCGTAGCGGAAGCTGTGGATGAATCACCTCCTTTCTAGGGAGATATTCGGTGGGTTCTCGGTTTCTTCTTTCGAGAAGGAATCTTGACCCAAAGATAGGTCGGCTGTGAATTACTTATCAGGCGAAGCGAAACACTGAGTCAAATCAGAGAATTGCTAAGTGAAGATAAAAAGATATGCGCAAGCGTCTTACTCACGGTACCTCGGAGACTCCGAAGACTGACCGCAAAAGATTTATCTGCCTCAGGCAGAAGAAGATCACTTTGTTTTGTTTAGATAATAAAATCAGCTTGGAAGGGCTGGTTTTTGCTTTTTGACTTTGTAAGATGTAGAATGAATGCATAATTTATCTTTCGCGATATATGTCATTTGAATCGCCAGAGTCTACTAGAGACTTTAAAAGAATTGGAGATGTTACCGTGAATGGCATAAAGTTGGAAATAGGACTGAGTGGTGACTCAAAGAGAGTGATTGCAGTCAATGGGAGGACTGATTTAACCCTCTTTCGGGTAGAAGATAATGTTGATCCACAAACTCACAAACATGTCCTTGGGCTTGTGCCTGACCAGACAAACGCTGAGATAGCGAAATTGGTGAGGCAAGACTCTCGTTTTGCGGATATTGCCACTATGATATCGGACGAATTATATGGTGAAGAAGAGGGGCTCAATAGAGGCGCCACTTCGTCTGGAAGAATCGAAGTTCCACCTGGACATTTTGATGATAGTAGGCTCGAGTAATGACTGCAAAAGATTTATCTACCTCAGGCAGGTTATAGGTCACTTTGTTTTATTTACGCCATGAAAGAGAGAGGACAGCCTGGAAGGGGTGTTTTTTTATCTTTCTCTTTCACTCTTTGCTATAATAGAAAGATGGAGCGATAAAGGAATTGTAATAGCAAAGCTATGACGAACAATCGAGCACTCTCATCACTGCATAAAGATTTCGAGTCAATCAAGAGGGTTGATGAAAGTGGTATTGAGTATTGGGAGGGGCGGGAATTGATGCCCTTGCTTTCGTATCCGAGATGGGAAGCCGCCGAAGAAGTTATTGGGCGGGCAAAAAAAGCTTGTGTAAACAGTGGTCAGACTATAGATGACCATTTTCGTCAAGTGGTGAAAATGGTCAACATTGGTTCAAACACAATCAGAAAGGTGAGGGATTATCAGCTCGACCGCTACGCTTGCTATCTCATCGTCCAGAATGGAGACCCGAAGAAGTCCGTGATTGCTCTGGCACAGACATATTTTGCCATCCAAACGAGGAAGCAGGAAGTGTTTGAGCAACTTTCTGATAAAGAGAAGCGGTTGTTTATTCGGGATGAAGTGACGGAACACAACAAAAAACTTTTCAGTACGGCGAAGAAAGCAGGGGTTACGAAGTTTGGATTGTTCAATGATGCCGGATACAGAGGGCTGTATGGTCATTCTCTTCCTGATGTTGAGAAAAGAAAGGGTATTAAGAAAGGCGAATTACTTGATAGAGCAGGCAACACCGAACTCGCGGCAAATCTCTTTCGTATCACGCAGACCGATGAGAAGATAAAGAAAGAAAAAATCAGAGGAGACCGCTCTGCATCGCAGACTCATTTTATGATCGGTGGGAAAGTCCGGCAGACGATCAAGGATATCGGCGGGACACTTCCGGAGGATTTGCCACCAGAACAGCACATCCGAGAAATCAAGGGTCAAACAAAAAAAATAATCGGAAAAGGGAAGCGTAAACCGGAATCCAAATAAAAGATGAAACTCTCCCGAAAGAAAAAGAAAATTTTGCGACGATTGGCGAGGGTGCATTTTTTGCTCACGCTGATTGCTTTCGGTTTTTATCTTTCCCTGTCGTTTTTTCTCGGACCGAGGTTTCTCCTTTCCGATGTGAAGGATAAGTTTTGTGCTCTGGCGGATGATATCATCACGGTATCCGCACGGGTGCTTGCTCCGCCGGTACAGCCGGTGGTCACAGCGACGCCGGTGTGCGTGACCGGAGCACCACGGGTGAATCTCGACTGGGCGGATGATGACAATACCCTCTCCTGGAATATTGAACGGGATGGACTCCCGCTCGTCTCTGGGCTCGTCGCATCTTCCTTTACGGATGCCACGGTAGCGAATACGACCGCCTATTCGTATGTGGTAACCGCGTATGGTCCGATGGGTCCGGGATTCGCGGCATCCCTTCCTGTGGTGGTGACGACGCTTGATTGCGGAACATTGCAGCCGACACCGACATTGGATATCGTGACTTTTAATGGTGTAAATATCGCTACCCTCGGGACGCTCTCGACCACGATATTGCGTCCTGCATTTACGGGTACGACGAATATCCCGAATGCGAGTATCGATATCCTCGCGAGTAGTACACAGGTCGTATCGGATCATATCACCGCGAACGGGGCGGGGTATTGGTCATGGACGCCGGCAGTAGACCTCGTGGCAGGGGAGTATACGCTTTCCGTCACGGCGACGGATCCACTCGATGGAACGCGGATGGTACAGCGGACGACGGTATTCACGATTGAAGCAATTCCTTCCGAATCAACGAACGAGAGTAATCATGGGAATGGCAATAAAAAGAAAAAAATAGCATTACCACTTTTGGTGAATACAAATCCTTCCGAAGGAACGCTCCCGTTTGATTTCGCAGTGCAAAGCAGTGCTTCGAGTGCCTATCAGGGTGATACACTGAATGTATCGGTCGTGGTTACTCGAGTGGATTCGAATAAAATCGGGAGTCAGGCACTCGCGATAATTGATCTCATCGCTCCTGATGGCGAGAGCAAGGCGCATGCCGAGTCATTTCTTTCGCTTGCTTTGAATGCGCATACTGAATCACCACTGACACTCCCGCTCTCATTAGATCCAAAGGACGGGTATCATATCCGGATTACCCTCGTACTCGGAAAATACAGTGTGACGCGTACGGCACCACTCACCGTCCTGCCTCTGCCGATTCTCCAGCTCGGTGGTGGGGTGGCGGTGACGCTCCCGCAGATCGTCGCTTTCTCGGGGTGGATTGCCCTCATACTCCTCACCCTCCTTCTCCTGTGGCTCTTCCTCTTCCTCCGCGAATACTGGTTGTACCTCCACGCCTTCCGGCATATTACGGAACGACAGCTCATTCGTTTGGGGTTCTTCGGAACAGGAATGGGGGTGCTCGGATGAACTTCGAATTTTTTCTTATTTTCACACACGCACTTACCCTCGTGGCACTCTCGCTCGCTTTTCTCTTCGCGGTTGGCGTCGTGTGGCGTGTGGAGATGGAGCTGGATGCTTCGTACAAACTCTTTGCCTTCGCGCTCGTATTCCTCATCGTGTCGGAGGCGGTCGATCTCTTTCATTTCGCGGAATATACGATGATCGCGAGTGTCGTCATAGAGGGGTCGCGTATGATTGCCGCGGTACTTTTCCTCGCGGGGATTCTCTTCATGCGGGATATCGTGCGACACCTCGATGGAGAGACGAGAGAGTCCAGGAAATAGCTTTCCAGTGGGATTTTTACCGATTTTTTCTTTGACAGAAAGGATTTTTCTTGGTACAAATGAAGGCACGCTCCCGTAGTGAAACGCCTGCCTGCCGGTAGACAGGCCTGCCTGCCGGTAGGCAGGGATATCACAGCGGTCTTCCCTGTCCGCACCACATGCCCTCATAGCTTAATGGATAAAGCATCGGTCTTCGGAACCGGTAATGGGAGTTCGATTCTCTCTGAGGGCACACATGAGCATCGTGGGCGGGGGAACCGTTCGTCCAAGTTCCCTGTCTGCCGACAGGCAGGGATTCTTGGCGGGAGCACAGTTGGAGTAAGTTCCGAGAGGAGTTCTCCGCCCAAGGTTTATCTGCCACAGGCATGGCGGACAGGCCCTTCAAAGGCGGGTAAAGATTCCTTTCGGGAGCACCGGTAATGAATAATCCAGCTTCGATGTTTCGTCCGTGGAATTGAGAAACTGTTTTCTGCACACAACGCAATACAGACAAGAAATGAATTCAAAAACACGACCATGAAAATATACTGTGCATCGAAGAGTAAGCACGCGCCGCTTTGGATTGAATGGAAGAAGAGGGGCGTTGAAATAACATCGAGCTGGTTGGATAAATTTGACCAAGGCCGCCTTCCTGACCAAACGAAACATTGGGATCAGATTCTCGAGGATATCAGTGGATCAGATGCCCTGCTTTTTTATTCAGAGACGGGCGAAATTCAGAGGGGCGCCATTGCTGAATTCGGGATTGCTTTTGCGCTTGGTAAAAAGCTCTTTTATGTGGGGCCGATAGAAGGCTCTCTTACTGCCGTAGAGCACAGGAGCGTGAAACATTATCCAGATCTTGAATCATTCTTTTCGAAAGAGTGTGGGATCGTAAATGCATAGCAAACCCTGTCATGATGTTATCGAGGAACTACCGAGAGAAGCTAAGGTGTTTTTTATTGAAAAGAGTTGTATACTATGGTCATAAATCATAAAGAAAAAACTATGTCGTTTGAGAATTTCACCGATCGGGCGAGGGGGGTATTTTTCGTCGCTTTGTCGGTCGCGGCACTCGGGTATGTCTATCAGTTCGGACGGGAAATCAGTCAGGGATTTTCGAGCCGGACATTTACGGTGGATGCGGAGAGTACGGTCGATGTGACACCGGATGTGGCGAAGTTCTCGGTGAGTCTCGTCACGGAGGGTGGGAAAAATGTGGGAGACATACAGAAGCAGAATATCGACAAGATGAATACGGTGAATGCGTATCTGAAAGAGATGGGCGTGGAGAAGAAGGATCTGCAGACCACGCAGTATAGTCTCTCTCCTCGGTACTCCTATCCGAATTGCCAGCAGGGTGGGCAGTCGGTCTGCCCTCTGCCGTCGATTTCTGGATACACCCTGAATCAGTCGCTCTCCGTGAAGGTGCGGAATCTGGAGAAGCTCGGCGATATGCTCTCTGGCGTTGTGGAGCAGGGCGCGAACAGTGTCTCATCGGTCAGTTTCGTCGTTGATGATGAGACGGGCGCGAAAGATCAGGCGAGAGGGGAAGCGATCATGAAGGCGAAGCAGAAAGCGATGGATATCGCGAAGGCCGGGGGATTCCGCGTTGGGAAGATGACTTCGTTCTATGAGGACCAGGGAAGTCCAGTATC
Source organism: Candidatus Moraniibacteriota bacterium (assembly GCA_049289395.1). GTDB lineage: Bacteria > Patescibacteriota > Minisyncoccia > Moranbacterales > UBA1568 > CAYTED01. The sequence continues at coordinate 5,161 of JBATLQ010000046.1, forward strand.
GCCCATGTATAACTATGCTGAAGGTATGGGAGGCGCGATGAAGTCGATGGATGCTACCACCCCGACCATTGAACCCGGTACGAATGAGACCAAGGTGCATGTCACCATCACCTACGAGATACGAGATTAAGAATACTTTCTGTGAGAAAAGAAATCCGCCTCGATGCACATCGGAGCGGATTTTTCGTTGTTGTATGAAGAAAGATATACATTGGGGTGACTACAGGCCCGCCCGCACCGCATTCGCGGAGCGATTCGGGCGGGGAAACATCCTC
>JBATLQ010000047.1:0-4677 GCA_049289395.1 Candidatus Moraniibacteriota bacterium
GCTGTCGGCGTGAAACTCTCGAAGATCACGACGCTGAACAATGATATTTCTCTCGCCCTCGCCAAGCACCCGATTCGTATCGAGGCACCGATTCCGGGGAAGTCCCTCATCGGTTTCGAAGTGCCGAATGCCGGGAAGGCACTCGTTCGTCTCCGTGAAGCATTTCTCTCCAAAGAATATGCTGAGAAGAAATCCCCCTTGCTCGTCGTCGTGGGGCAGGATGTCTCCGGAAAATATATGATGGCGAATCTCGCGAAGATGCCACATGTGCTGGTCGCTGGTGCGACGGGAACAGGGAAGAGTGTGTGTATCAATACCATGCTCCTCTCGCTCCTCTATCAGAGCTCTCCCGAAGATTTGAAGCTCATCCTCGTCGATCCGAAGCGCGTCGAATTGTCATTCTACAATGGCGTTCCGCACTTGAAGTCGAATGTGATTACTGATAATGCGCGCGTCGTCAATGCGCTGAAGTGGGCGGTGCGTGAGATGGAGAATCGGTACAAGATCCTCGAGCAGGCGAAGGTACGGGATATCGAGAGCTATTCTGAGAAACGATTGCGCGGTGAGAAACTGCTCGTCCCGAGGGAAGAGGGTGGTCTCGAAGAAGAGGATATGCCACATCTCCCCTATATCGTCATTGTGGTGGATGAGATGGCGGACCTCATGAGCTCCCATGGGAAGGAAGTGGAGCGACTCATTGTACGGCTCGCACAGATGTCGCGGGCTATCGGTATACACCTCATCCTCGCGACACAGCGGCCGGAAGTGACGGTCATTACCGGTCTTATCAAGGCGAATGTCCCGGCTCGTATGGCGTTCACGATGCGCAGTCAGATCGACTCGCGGACGATTCTCGATACCGGTGGTGCGGAGAAATTGCTCGGGAGTGGCGATATGCTCTTCACCATGCCGGGTATGCAACAGCCACGACGGTTGCAGGGAATATTCATTTCTGAAGCGGAGGTTCGTCGGGTGGTTGATTTCTTGAAAAAGCAGAAAGAAGAATTGGGAGCGGAAGATATCGGTGAAGACTTCTCGCTGAGTGATGAAGAGGAGGGGAATGGTGATATGTTCGCTCCTCCTCCAGAAGGTGAATTGTCAGGCGATGTGGACCCGGTATATGAGAAGGCGAAGCAACTCGTCATCGAGACGAGGCGTGCCGCGACGACCTACCTCCAAACGAGACTCGGTATCGGATACTCTCGTGCAGCACGGATGATGGAAATGCTCGAGCAGAATGGTATCATCGGTCCCGGTGATGGCGCGAAAAAGCGTGAGGTGCTGGTGAACAAGGATGGGGAGCGCATAGCACCACAGTACGGTGAAGACCCCATGGCAGAACAAATCGCGCGGGACAAGTGGCAGGCGTGAGGAATAGTAACAGACGGTTGTTCCGCTTTTTGAGCGGTGCGACCGCTGTTTCCAGGGAGCGAGCATTGAGAAAAGAAAAAAATAAAAATAAAAACACAAAACAGGAAGAAACTCCTGTTTTTATGTTGGGAAATTGACGAGATACGGAATAGATTCTAAAGTCATTATATATGGAAGATACCGGATTCAAACGGAAAAAAGTAGAGGCGATGACTCTCGGGGAAAAGATAGGGAAACTACGGAGCGAGTACCGAATGAGCTTTACGGAGGTATCGCGTGCGACGAAGATCCCGATCAAATACCTCGAGTATTTGGAACGCGCGGAATATGAGAAATTGCCTGCGGATGTCTATGTCCGTGGGTACCTGCGAAGTTATGCACGGCATCTCGGACTCCCTGATGATGCCCTCATCAAGCTCTATGAGAAGGAACAGCATATCAACAAAAACCTCGGAAGAGAGCGGACGGTTTCTGGTATACGCCCTCGCGTGCCGCTAGAGGGGGCTGGGTTCGTCGTCACTTCGAAGGAAGTCATCATTACTCTCTCCGTACTCGTACTCTTCGTGATCGGTGTGTACCTGTATCGGGAGTTCCGTGCTTTCGTTTCGGATCCGTATCTCATCGTGACCGAACCGACGAATGAAGCGGTGATTTCTGCTCCAGAGCTCAGTCTCTCTGGGAAAGCCGACGCGCGCGCGGTCGTCTCAGTGAATGATACCCTGGTACCCGTCGCGGGTGATGGGAGCTTCCATGAAAATCTCATCTTGCATACCGGTCAGAACACCATTATCATTGTTGCGAAGAATCGGTTTGATAAGGAGAAGAGAATCGTGTTGTCGGTCACGGCGAATATCGCGTCCGGAGTGGTATCAACTTCCGATGAGATACCAATGAATGCGATACAGAAGGAGAAGACATTTCCCGTCGAGCTGTCGGTTCGAGGTGAGAGTACGAAGGTGACTGTAGAGGTGGATGGATCATTGGTATACAGCGGACTCCTCGAAGAGAGAATCCCTCGCCAGTTCGACGGCGTGCAACGCGTGAAAGTTCGTTCGGAAAATGGCGCGCTGACCTTTGTCCGGGTCGGCGGAAATCAGGCGGAAGCACTGTCCTCCATTCCAGGATTGGCAGAGAAAGAGTTCCTCGCCCCGAATTTGTAGTATACTAAGGGGAGGTGGACAGCCTTTTTTGTGTATGTTAGTATGTAAGTAATGTAAACGAGCACACCAACTCTCTCTGGTGTTGGTGGAGCAAAAGAAGGTGGGATAATTCATAAAATAGTCAGGAGCAGAGTGGCGCATTTTTTAGAATAGTATGAGCAGAGAGTTGGTGTGTTCGTAAACGATAAACAAATAAGGAACCAATTCATATGGCAAAGGAAAAAGTGGTGAAGGTAGAGAAAGAAAGTGTGAAGGAATTCAAGGGCGAGCGAAAGAGTGTGAATGCCGTCGTGCAGGAAATCCGTGACAAATTTGGTGAGGGCATGATCATGAAATTGGGGGATGTGAAGCGCGTGGATATCGAAGCGATTTCGACGGGATCCATATCACTCGACCTCGCGCTCGGTATCGGCGGTGTGCCGAAAGGGCGTATCGTCGAGGTCTATGGACCGGAATCATCTGGGAAGACGACCCTTACGCTCCATATCATCGCGAATGCGCAGAAGAAGGGTGGCGTCGCGGCATTCGTCGATGCCGAGCATGCGATGGATCCGGAATATGCAAAGAAGATCGGCGTGAATGTGGATGAGCTCCTCATTTCTCAGCCGGACTCCGGAGAACAGGCACTTGATATCGTAGAGACGCTCGTCCGGTCTAATGCGGTGGATGTCATCGTCATCGACTCCGTCGCAGCACTCGTCCCACGGGCGGAAATAGAAGGCGAGATGGGCGATCACCATGTGGGTCGTCAGGCACGGCTTATGTCACAGGCATTGCGGAAATTGACTGCCATCATCGCGAAGTCGAATGTCGTCGTCATCTTCATCAATCAGATCCGTATGAAGATCGGCGTCATGTTCGGCAATCCCGAGACGACGACGGGAGGGAATGCGCTCAAGTTTTACTCATCCGTTCGCATCGAGATTCGTCGTGCCGCGCAGATCAAGAAAAACGAGGAAGTGGTGGGAAATCGTATCAATGTGAAAGTAGTGAAGAACAAGGTCGCTCCGCCGTTTCGTCACACGGAATTCGATATCATGTACAATCAGGGGATTTCTTTCGAAGGAGACCTCATCGATACCGGTATCAAATTCGAGGTGCTGAAGAAGTCTGGCAATTCGGTTCATTATGGTGATGTAAAGCTGGGCGCCGGTCGCGAGAGCGCGAAGGATTTCCTCCGGGAGAATAATAAACTTGCGAAAGAAATCGAGAAGGAAGTCTGGAAAAAAGTTCGGGAAACAGTTTGAGGAGGAAGAGAGAATATAGAATGTTGCAATTGCAGAATGGAGAGGAAACAGACGGGCGTTCCGCTTTTGGAGCGGTGCGACCGCTGTTTCCAGAAATCATATCGAAAAAGAAAAAACGGCGCCTTCCTTTGGAGGCGTCGTGTTGTTTGCTGCAGACTATACGGCGTTGAATCCAAAGCAACGCTGTCCATGCTCATGATGAGCAGGGACGCTAGGGAGTATTTCGCTCGCATGATCGAGCGTTACGATGCGTTGATCAATGGTTAGTGCGATGCCTGCCTCGAACTCAGGGCGAGTTTCTTCCGAGAGATGATTGAAGTGCTCGGTTGCTCCCGAGAGGAGCTTACGGGTGGCATTGAGATGGAACCGAAGGTCAGTCTTGGTTCCGGTGCCGATTTTCTGTTGCAGGTGTGAATCCCTGTGACAGAGCCGACAATTCGTGTGTGGAATGAAGAAAAATCGCCTGATGCCGGCAATGTCGTAGTAGGCGGTGATCATTCTGTAGAAAGCCGGCCGACATTCTCGATCGCCGGCAGTCAAATAGACGCCTCCTGGTGGTCGTTGGATGTCTTTGTTGTCGAGCAATCCTCCTTGTATCCGAATGTACTGAGCCAGTTGCGTTATGAGCGGGTCAATCCTGTCATCATAACAGGTCATGATGAGGCACTTGTCACCCCGATTCATGGCAGGACGAAAAATTCCTTCTTCTGTAGTCACGATGGTCTCTTTCTTGGTTATAGGTTATAAACGAACGAAAACAAAAAAGATGATCATATCACGAAAACTTTCCTTGGCATGGAGGGCATTGCCTCGTTTCGAGGTAAGCTTCTGTAAATTGACCAACCGAATTATTCTCCTCCCGTCGATGATTCCTGTCAACCCGCACACCAATTATGCGC
>JBATLQ010000048.1:0-5188 GCA_049289395.1 Candidatus Moraniibacteriota bacterium
ATTTACCCCGCACCACCCAGTGTGGATATAAGGGGATATGGTGGAATTGGTAGACACGCTAGCTTCAGGTGCTAGTGGTAGCGATACTGTGAGAGTTCGAGTCTCTCTATCCCCACTGGTGTATTCAATAAAAAACAATTGATTTGAGTATGTGGTGCGGGGCGCACTAGCTTCCCCAGTAGTAGAAATGTTTTACATTTCACTACGGGGCAGGCAGGTGCGAGCGTTCGCAAGGACATAGGAGTTCGAGTCTCCTCTAGGGCACCATTACAAAAGAGAAAACCTTGGTCTGTGGTGCATGGTGCACTGCTTCCGTAAAGCGTCCGCAGGGACAGAGGAGTTCGATTCTCCGCTAAGGGGCAAACATTGGAAAATAGTGATGAGCGGTCGATCTATTCATCGCATTTCCCCTTTGCATTTGTTGGGCATCAATAAAATGCCGGCATACCGGGTGTATGTGACCATCTTCTCAGTAACTGTTTAACATCTTTTGTCGAGCTCAAAATTTCAGAATTTCGAGCGAAAACCCAGCATCAGTGAGAAGGCATGTTGAGATATGCCGACGAGCTGTAAGGGGTTTGCAGCCGGAATTCTGAAATTTTAGCCGACAAGCGAAGAATTCTTCATTTTTTGATTCTTCGCGGTGAGATGTTGAACAGTTGCTGTTTGTAGTATCAAATTTCGTTCGCGCATGTATGTGGAACAGTTTGAAGAGAATAAATAAGAGAGGACGGTCTCATTCGCTCGGTATGTACATAAGTAAGTAATATCTTCTTTGGAATGTTCCTATTGAATAAATAGTTGAGCTCAAGATGAATAGTAAGCAGTAAAATATATGACAGAATCAACCAATAATAACAATCCGGGATCGGTCGAAGGGATCATCTCCGGACTCTCCTCGGGTCGCGGTATGCGACATGGGGGAAATCCTGTGAATCGCGGGAGCAAGAATCGTTTCTCGCGACCGGCGCGTCCGCAGACGAATAGTCAGATCGGGCAGTCCGCTCCGACGCCCCGTCAGAGCATCGCTTCACATGGCGGTACGAAGCCGGTGGCGCCTCGTGGTGATGCGCGCAAGCCATCGCAACAGAATCCGGCTCGGACTCATAGTGGCGCCGTGCAGAGGATGAGCACACAGAATCGCGGAGAGAAGAAATCCGCTGTTCCTCGAGGGCGAAATCGAAATACGCTCGTTCGTCGCGTTATCGGTACAGAGACGAGTAATCTCACAGCTTTCGGCAATATCAGCCGTCACCCAGCTGGCGCCGTCGTCGGTCCTAAGCTCGTGCGTGATCGACTCCGCATCATCCCGCTCGGAGGTCAGGAAGAGGTAGGTCGCAATATGACGGTCTTCGAATACAATGATGATATCGTCCTCATCGATATGGGATTGCAATTCCCCGAGGCCGACATGCCCGGTATCGACTACATCGTACCGAATGTGAACTACCTTCGTGGCAAGGAAAAAAATATCCGTGCCGTTATCTTCACACATGGTCACCTCGATCATATCGGTGCGGCGCCAATCCTCCTCCGTCAGCTCGGGTATCCGACCATAATCAGTCGGGATCTCACGCTCGCGATGATCAAGGACAAGGTGGAAGATCAGGAAAAGGGCGCCGCGAGTCACCTGAAAATGATTCGTGTGAAGACGACTGCCGATACGGTGAAACTCGGCGTGTTCGAGGCTGGATTTTTCGAAGTAGAGCACTCTATCATGGACGCCATGGGGATTACACTGAAGACACCGGTCGGGACGGTTATCCACATGGGAGATTGGACGATTGCCAATGAGCCGATTGATCCAGAACCGATTGAATACAAGCATCTCTCGAAACTCCCACGACCGACCATTCTGATGCTCGAGAGTCTCGGCGCCCTCAAAAAGGGATTGCCACCGTCAGAACGGGAGGTGCATCAGAATTTGCAGGATCTCCTCGCTTCTACGCCTGGGCGTATCATTATCGGTATGTTCTCTTCTCAGGTGCGTCGCGTGTCGTACATCCTCGAATACTGCGAACGGCTCGGCAAAGTAGTCGCGCTCGATGGATACAGCATGAAGAAGAATGTGGAAATCGCGAAACAACTCGGCTACCTCAAAGTGAAGCCGGAAACGCTTATTACCGTGAATGATATTCACAAGTATCCTGAGAGCCGGGTCGTCGTCATCTGTACCGGTGCGCAGGGTGAGCTGAATGCCGCCCTCGCGAAGATTGTGACGGACAATCATCGCTTCATCAAGCTCCAGAAAAACGATACGATTATCTTCTCTTCCTCGGTTATCCCTGGGAATGAACGGGCGATTCAACGACTGAAGGATAATCTCTATCGCAAGTGCGACAATGTCATCCACTCAGATATCATGGATGTTCATATCGGAGGGCATTCGACCGCGCTCGGTATCGAAGAGATGCTCCGGCAGGTTCAGCCGACTTATTTCCTCCCAGTGTACGCGAATCACTATTTCCTGAAAGAAGCGGGCAAGATCGCACAACGCCTCGGCTATCCGGACAAGAATATCGCCGTGCTCGACAATGGGCATGTGTTCGAGCTCGACGGTGAAGGCATGGGGAAGATCCTGTCCGAGAAAGTGGATTCGAGTTATGTCTTCATTGATGGACTTGGGGTGGGTGATATCGGTCATGTCGTTCTGCGCGATCGGCAGATGCTCGCTGAGGATGGTATGATCGTGATTACGGTCATCATCGATGGCAAGACGAAGAAAGTTGTGGGGAATATCCAGATTACTTCTCGCGGATTCATCCATGTGAAGGAAAACTTCGATCTCGTGAATGAGACCAAGCGCAAGGTGCAAAAGGCCGTCCAGGATTATACTTCCAAAGGGGCATCTATGGATTGGGATGCGGTGAGAAATGAAATCCGCGAATCGGTAGGGCAGTTCCTCTTTACGAAAACCGAGCGCCGTCCGATGGTCCTCCCGGTGGTCATCGAGGTGTAATAAGCCTCTAATAAAGCCATAAACAGCGGAGAGACCGCTGTTTTTTGGTGGTCCTTTTCAAAAGGACCGTCCTTTATTATGGGTAGATGAATGGCTTGACCCCGCACCTTTTGAGCACTTGGAGTGTTTTCATTCATGACAAATATCCGAGGCTTTGAAGAGCGAAAGTACCAGTGTACCACTCCTTCGCGCCATGGGCGCTGTGCTTAAAAGGTGCGGGGTTGACAGGCTTTGTTTGCCTGCTATAATGGCTAAGCAATTTGAGAGCATATTGCTCCCTCGTTGTTTCGATTTCCTTAAAAATTATAGGTGAATAAACAACAACAATTTGATCACAATTTTTTGTGGTCAGTCTTAGCTCCTTCTTCGGAAGGAGTGGAGTCTCCGTCTTATACTTTTTTTTCGAGGATTTTTTGCGAGTCTCTCATTTTCTGAAGTTTACTTTGGGGAGTGAGAGCGGAGTAAAAAAATCCTTATTGAGGATGATTCACGCAAGTGAATACATTCTTCTTTTTGAGAGTTTGATCCTGGCTCAGGATGAACGCTGGCGGCGTGGATAAGGCATGCAAGTCGAGAGGGTTTAGACCCTCGGCAAACGGGTTCGGAACGCGTAGGAACTTACCCCGAAGTCGTGAATAATCCGGAGAAATCCGGAACAATGCACGATGTCCTCTACGGAGGAAAGATTTACCCCCACACCAATTTTTTCATAGAGTATTTCATGATTGATGATGGTTCTTTTGTGAAAATATTGGAGCAATTGGTGTGAGGGTTTATCGCTTCGGGAGAGGCCTGCGTCCTATCAGCTAGTTGGTGAGGTAATAGCTCACCAAGGCGATGACGGGTAGGGGGTGTGAGAGCATGGCCCCCAACATTGGAACTGAGACACTGTCCAAACACCTACGGGTGGCTGCAGTCGAGAATATTCGTCAATGGGCGAAAGCCTGAACGAGCGACGCCGCGTGCAGGAAGAAGGTTTTCGGATTGTAAACTGCTTTTCTCTGGGAACAATTACGATGAGTGTACCAGAGGAATAAGAGGTTACTAACTCTGTGCCAGCAGTAGCGGTAATACAGAGACCTCAAGCGTTATCCGGATTTATTGGGCGTAAAGCGCAGGTAGGCGGGTATGTTAGTCGGATGTCAAATCTCTCGGCTCAACCGGGAACAGGCATTCGAAACGGCATACCTCGAGAATATGAGAGATCAGTGGAATTTATGGTGTAGTAGTGAAATGCGTTGATATCATAAGGAACACCCAAGGCGAAGGCAACTGATTGGCATATTTCTGACGCTGAGCTGCGAAAGCGTGGGTAGCGAATGGGATTAGATACCCCAGTAGTCCACGCCCTAAACGATGCATACTAGGTGTGGGGAGAATCGACCCTCTCTGTGCCGAAGCTAACGCGATAAGTATGCCGCCTGGGAAGTACGATCGCAAGATTAAAACTCAAAGGAATAGACGGGGATCCGCACAAGCGGTGGAGCATGTGGTTTAATTCGACGGTAAGCGAGGAACCTCACCAGGGTTTGAAATCTAGCTGCAGAGCCTAGAAATAGGATGTCCTTCGAGGGTGCTAGACCAGGTGCTGCATGGTCGTCGTCAGCTCGTGCCGTAAGGTGTTCCGTTAAGTCGGGAAACGAGCGCAACCCCCATAAAGTGTTTCAAGTGTCACTTTAGACTGCCCACCCCTTTGCATGCGAATGCAAAGAAATTTAAATTTTTTAATTTTGAATTTCGAGTGAATTTTTAATGAATTCAATTTCGAATGTTTTAAAATTAAGTTTTCAGAATTGATTCAAAATTCTGAATTCAAAATTTGAAATTCTTTGTTTACTTCGTAAACAAAGGGGTGGGAGGAAGGAGGGGATGACGTCAGATCAGCATGGCCCTTTGACACCCTGGGCTACACACGTGCTACAATGGCCGGTTATAAAGGGCTGCCAACCCGCAAGGGGGAGCCAATCCCACAAACCCGGCCTCAGTTCGGATTGCAGGCTGCAACTCGCCTGCATGAAGCTGGAATCGCTAGTAATCGTGAATCAGCAACGTCACGGTGAATACGTTCTCGGATCTTGTACTCACCGCCCGTCACGTCAAGAGAGCTGGCAACACCAGAAGGTCCTGGGTCAAATCGGGAACTACGGTGGGGTTAGTGATAGGGACGAAGTCGTAACAAGGCATCCGTAGCGGAAGCTGTGGATGAATCACCTCCTTTCTAGGGAGATA
>JBATLQ010000049.1:0-20094 GCA_049289395.1 Candidatus Moraniibacteriota bacterium
AATCCACGCAGACTGGTAAAGTCAAAGACCGACTTCGTACCTGGACTCTAGAAAATATCACTTCTCCGGTTGCCGATCCGATCGCCCCGGCTGTTCTTGACGCCCCTGATCCTGTTTTGCCGGTTACCCCTTCATCATCTCAAACATCGAACCCAGGCATTCAGAATGCCAATGAACAGAATCTCCTGCGCCTTCAGCAACTCGAGGATGAGGAGCGCGATGGATTAACTCCTCTTGATATTTCTCTTGATCCTGTTCCTCCAGTCATTCCTGTTAATGCAACTGAGTTGCAAAATGAGCAAAAACAGCCTACCGAGGCTGAAGCTGACGCGGTGAAAAAAGAACAAGAGCTATATGTTTCAGGTGAGGTATTTCATCAGCAGATTTTGGCGGAGCAGGATACTGCTCGCCGCGGGGAAGGGACTCACGATCCAAGGAGGGAAAAAATCGCGGTACCAGGATCTATCGAAGCAAATGATGTTTTGAATGCTTTTGGTATTAATTCTGAAAAAATGCACAATCAGGGAGTTTCTGAAATTAAAAAACAGATTAATGAACTCTATCGGACGATGAGAGATGAAAATGGAAAAGAAATCGAGAATGGAAAATTAGTGGAGTTGCGCAATGCGTATGCCGAGGCGGAGTACCGGAATGTCGGTGTGTGGCAACGGTTGAAAGAGAAACTCGGAGTAAGGAAGAAGGAGAGTGACAGCGTCCCCGAGAGGGATGCCTATCATCAGGCACTTCAGAAACTGATTATTCTAAAAATAGATGAACTAAAGCTTCGGAAAGATCTCTCACCGGAAGAGTTGAAAGCGTCGATGGTAGAAACTTTGCAATTTTTTGGTACGGAGTCGAAGATCAAGTTGTATGAGGCATGGACGCAGGCGACGATGAAACGGGAGAATGTGTATTCGAAGGTTGTGGGATTTTGTGAAGATTTCGGGAATCAATACAACAAACTGAAGCTGTGGAAAAAACTCGGGCTTGGTGCGGTTGCCCTCGGCACGAGTATCGCGACGGGAGGTGGCGCTATGGCGACCTGGATGCTCGTCGCACGGCGGGCGGCGGCTGGGCTTGGTTCGTTTGCGATGTTCGAGGGAGCCTTTGAGAAAATTTCACAAGGGAGAGCATCGAATGTCGTGCAGAACAGGGCTGGAGAATTGATAACCGGAATGAAGGAGGAAGATGCTGAGAAACGATTGGAGCAACTCATGAAAACTCTAAAGAGCGAGATGAGTAGCGAGAATCTCAGGCAGGAACTGCATGACCGTGCGAAGGGGAAAACTATTCGGACACTTTCGGCCGCGGCACTCTCACTTGGGATGATGTTTGGCATTCCTGCACTCGGTGACTATATAAAGGATACATATTTTGGTACGGAAGTTATTGAGAAGGCAGGAGATGCCGTGAAAGGAGCCACTGATAATGCTGTGCACGCGGCTACGGAGCATGGGACATCGGCGCCGACCCCGGGGGCAGGAATGGTAGCTGCCGAAAGGATAGAGCAGGCATTGCATTCGGATGCGACGAATGCTGATGTACTTTCAACACCAGCCGGTGTTGCAACTGATGCGGCGAAAACAATGGCGGAAGTCCACACATCTGTAGTCGATACTGTTTCCGCTCCCGCCGAAATGACCAAAGTCGCTGCTATTGGTGAATTCGTGCAGAATAATATCACGGTGGAGAAAGGGGATTCGGTGTGGAAGATCGGCGGGCGACTCGCGGATCAGCTCAATCTCGAGGGAGCACAGCGGACGCATTTCATCGATTCGATCAAGGATAGATTTGGAGATGTAAAGCTTCGCGAAGGACAAGTGATTAACATGGGAGAGAAAGGAATTGATACGGATTTTATAGAGAAGGCGCTTGGAAAATCAACTTCGCTCACCGCTGAACAGATGGCTTCTATTAATGCAAACGATGCAAAAATCGCCGATTGGGCCGCGGCACATCCGGGAGCACCAATCAACGAGGCGGTTATCGAGAATCAGATTCTCCATCCGAATCCGTCGAGTGGAGTCTCTCTGACGGATGTCAATGGGTCAAGGGCGCAATATATACCTTCTGGCGGAGCGCCGAGTGGTATAGATAGTGCTGCGACGGCACCAGCGGAAGTGGCTCCATCGTCAAGCGTGAAAGATATTATTTCTCAAGCGTCAGAAAAACTTTCCGCTCCACAACAAGCTCGATTGAATGATTGGTATATGCAGATTTTTCGGACAGAAAGTAGCACTGGCGGGAAAGATTGGGTATTTGATAAGAAGTCTATACTTAAAACGAAATTGACTGATATTGTTCGAGTGAGTGATGGGAAAATGATTTTTGCTCCGGGCTTTGACGCACAGCAGGTGAAGAATTTTAAGGAGTTCTCTGATGCCCTTCCAAAAGAATTCCCAAAAGGTCAGGTTACGCTTGCTGAATTTGTAAAGGCAAAACCGGATATTACTGTTAATGAATATTTAGCGCGAGTAGCTCAAAATGTTAAACCTGGGACGAGAATCGGTCTGTATACGACGACGAATTAAATCGTTCATAATTTATTAGCAATACAAATATATGACAGTAGACTATCAGCAGGAGCTTATGAATCTCGCAGAAGAACTCGGATTCGGCGCCGTGTCGGACGAGAAGAAGATGGAGCTCATCGCGCAGATGGGAGAGGTTCTTATCAAGCGCATCATGCTCGAGACATTCGACCGCCTCGGAAAGGCGGGTGTGGATGAATATGAGAAGCTCATGGAAGGTGGTGCGGATGAAGTGAAGCTGAAGGCATTTCTCGATGAGAAGATTCCAGGGTATGATATGGTGGTGGAGAAAATCGTCGCGAATTTCAAGGAGGAGATGAAGAAGGAGAGTGGTGTTTAGGTGTTAGAGACCCTAGAGTTTTTAGAGACCCTAGAGATTGGGGAATAGAGGGGGCATGTTTTTTCTGTCATCCCGGGCTTGACCCGGGATTCAGGGACTCATAAGATAATAAAAAATCTGGATCCCGCATCAAGTGCGGGATGACAACTCAGGTTTTGTTTACTCTGTGCTTATTGTCTCCAGTTAACTGCTAACCGATTACGAATATGCCGGATGAAATTACTTTTTTCGATGAGAGTACCCTGAAAGCAGATGAAAAACCGTCGACTCCTGAGGGTGGTGCTAGTGCGGTCGAGCAGGTGAGCCCCTCTGTCGAGCCATCGAAGGAGACGGAAGCGAGGAGCGAGAAGGTGGAGGATCGTGTTTCTGATGTCCTGACTCAGGTGAGTAGCACGACCACTCCGACAGATGACGGACAACTCGCGATAGATGCGGAAGCGGTGTCGAAGCAAACCGATGCAGAGAGTCAGGTGGCAGAGCTCCTCCAGATGGCGACGCTGAAGGGGGTGCCGTATGCGGTGAAAGTAGCGAGGAAGCTCGGGGATTATTATATTCTGGACAAGATGCATGATGAGCTTGTGGAGAAGTTTTATGAGGCGCTCAAGGCGAAGGGGATGATAGAAGAGTAGGCGCGGAGCGCAATAACCAATTTCCAAATAAATATCAAATTAAAAAATTTCAAAATGCAAGGGCGGTCGTTCCGCTTTTGGAGCGGTGCGACCGCTGATGGAATACCATTTTCAAACGAAGCCAATTTTTTCTTCCTGAGATACCTTCAGAAAGATCTCTCGCGGTCGAAAGAATTGCTTCGTTTGAAAAGCAGAGAGCGTTGAGTAGCGAAGAAACAGCGGTGCGACCGCTGATGGAAAACGAATTTCAGAAATAAAACTAATACAAAAAAATGTCTGGCAGTTTTGATCTTAGTACTCTACTCCTCCCGGTGACGCTCCTTTTTGGAACGCTGACATTTTTGTCGGGCGTCTTCCTCGTCGTGCGGAGCATGGTACGATTTCGTATACAGATCAATCGATCCATCGCGATGGACCTCGAGGTGATACAGGTGACGAAGAAGAATGTCGATGACAAGAATAGCTCTGCCGGCAACGAACCCTGGAAGGAAGAGGTCGCCGCGATGGAACAGCTCCTCGGGACACTCTCTTCGATGAAAAGGGTTATCGGGTGGAGAAGTTTTTTTTACGAGACGCCGAATATTGTTTTCGAAGTGACGAATCCTGCTGATAAGGAGGAGATTTTCTTCTATTTCGCGGTGCCGAAGAAATTTAGGGAGAGTATCGAGAAACAAATCCATGGGTTTTTCCCGGACTCGGTGATTGAGAAGGTCTCTGACTATACTATTTTCTCACCTGGTTGTGCAGCAGCGTTCTCTACCTTGGAGCTGAGTAAGAGTTACGCGCTCCCTCTCAAATCCTATCGGGCGCTCAGTACGGATCCCTTGAGTGAGATGACGAATGCCCTGTCCCGACTCGGGGCGACGGGTGAGGGGGCGGCGATTCAATTCGTCCTTACACCGGCGGGCAAGGGCGGGCACTCCAAAGGGAAGGATATCGCGCAGAAAATGCAGAGCGGGAAACGATTGAAAGATGCACAGGGGGATTCGATCGTGAAGGATATGGGAAAGGGGCTCCTCTCAGTCTTTCTCCCGGGGAAAAAAGAACCGGATATGGAGAAGAAGGAGATGGTGAGTCTCACGCCGGAAGAGCAGGAATTGGTGAAGACTATCGATAGCAAGGCGTCGAAGCCCGCATTTAAGGTAAATATCCGTCTCGTGGCAGCAGCGAAGGAACAGCATCGTGCCGAAGAAATCATCGCTCATATGGAGAATGCATTTTCGCAATTCGAGAATATAGGGGTGAATGCATTCCGGGTGCGCAAGCGTGTAAAGGGTCGGCAAGCGGCTTTCGATTATATTTATCGGAATTTCGATGAGGAGAGTTCGGTGATTCTCTCGACGGAAGAAGTGGCGAGCATCTTCCACTTTCCGACCTCGCAGATCGAGACGCCGAAGATCAAATGGCTGAAGGCTGGAGCGGCCGCGCCACCCGTTGATATTCCGAAGGAGGGTATGCTTCTCGGATACAATGATTATCGCGGTGCGAAAACGGATATCCGTATCACAGAGAGCGATCGCCGTCGGCACATGTATGTCATCGGACAGACCGGCGTCGGGAAATCGGTCTACCTCCAGGAAATGGCGAAGAAAGATGCACGGGCTGGTCACGGATTTTGCTTCATCGATCCGCACGGCGATGCAATCGAAGATATCCTGACGGCCATCCCGAAGGAACGAGCGGAGGATGTGATTCTCTTCGACCCGTCTGATGTGGGGCGTCCGATCGGACTCAATATGCTCGAATTCGATCCGAGATATCCGGAACAGAAGACTTTCGTCATCAATGAAATGATCGGTATCTTCGATCAGCTCTATGATCTGAAAGCAACGGGTGGCCCGATGTTCGAGCAGTATATGCGCAACGCGATGCTCCTCATCATGGAGGATCCGGAGAGCGGTTCGACGCTGATGGAAATTTCTAAAGTGCTCGCGGATGAGGATTTCCGAAAATACAAATTATCCAAGTGCAAGAATCCGATCGCCTATGATTTCTGGACGAAGGAGGCGGAGAAGGCGGGTGGCGATGCCGCGCTCGCCAATATGGTGCCGTATATCACCTCGAAGCTGAC
Source organism: Candidatus Moraniibacteriota bacterium (assembly GCA_049289395.1). Lineage (GTDB taxonomy): Bacteria > Patescibacteriota > Minisyncoccia > Moranbacterales > UBA1568 > CAYTED01. Next base: position 5,572 of record JBATLQ010000049.1, read on the forward strand.
GACTTTCATTAGCAACGACATGATGCGGCCGATTATCGCTCAGCAGAAGAGCGCGCTCAATTTCCGTGATATCATGGATAACAAGAAAATACTCCTCGTGAATCTCTCCAAGGGAAAAATCGGGGAGATCAATGCGAGGCTTCTCGGTATGGTGATCGTGGGGAAGATCCTCATGGCAGCACTCTCTCGGGTGGATACGCCAGAAGATGAACGGGAGGATTTCTATCTCTATATGGATGAGTTCCAAAATGTGACGACGAATAGTATCGCGCAGATTCTCTCCGAGGCGCGCAAGTACCGACTCGTCCTCACCATCGCGCATCAGTTCATCGCGCAGTTGAAAGAAGAGATTTCCAAGGCGGTATTCGGCAATGTGGGTTCGCTCGTCGCTTTCCGTGTGGGATCGGAGGATGGGGAGTTCCTCGAGAAGCAGTTCCAGCCAGTGTTCAATGCACGGGACCTCATCAATGTGGACAATCGGAATTGTTTCGCACGGCTCCTCATGAATGGTCAGCTCACCAAGCCGTTCAATATGAAGACCTATCCGCCGACACCAGGTGATCAGGAGGTGGCGAATGCTTTGAAAGAGCTCTCGCGGCTCCGTTTCGGTCGCGATGCCGATGTGGTAAATCGGGAAATTTCCGAGCGGACGGGAATAGCGAGCAGAAATCTCTAATTTTGAAGTGAGAATTTCGAATCCCCGCCTGCGGACGGGCAGGAATCTCGAAAAACGAATGTTTTAAATTTCGAAAATTAAGAATTAAAGTTTGAATCGAAATTCAAAATTAGAAATTCGAAATTACATATCAGAATACATCTTGTGAACTTCCATGAAGGAAGATATTATAAGTATAATAATCAAAAAACATAATGATATATACTAGAAAAAAAGGCTCTGTCCTCGTCTTCTCTCTCATCGTCCTCTCCATCGTCCTCTCCACGGCACTTTCTATCACGGCGGTGAATGTCTCGAACAGGAAGAGCGCCGCATCCACTGCGCAATCCGTGCAGTCCTTCCAGACCGCGGATACTGCGACGGAGAAAGTGATGAAGGCTATTTATAATGGGAATTATGCAGATTTGACGGCTTTGTATAATGCAATAAAGGATACGAATCCGGGTGCTCCGGCATCAACATGCCCCGGGGTTTTGAATCTCGCGGTTGCAGGAGGAGTTGCTCAGGTGAAATTTTCTGATACGAGTGGAGTGGCACTCGTAAACGGGGATTGTACCTCGACTCTCTGGAGGGATACAGTGGCGAGGGTCAAGGTAGAAGGATCGGGGAGTGCCAGTGGTGGCGCGACGCGCGTTATCGAAGTTGGTATAGCACCCCTCTCGAGCATGGCGTGGGGTGCGAATGGCAGTGGGCAACTTGGTGATGGTACCACTGGGACGGACAGGCTTTCACCGGTATCGACCGTAGGTGGAAGTAAGTGGAAATCCGTTTCTGCGGGTGATTCACATGTCCTCGCAGTGAGGACGGACGGGACGCTGTGGGCCTGGGGAGAAGGGGGTAATGGTCGTCTGGGTCGTGGATCGAATACGGATGCATCCTCTCCGATACAAATAGGCACTGACACTGATTGGGAATCAGTATCTGCGGGCGAGTCACACTCTCTCGGCATAAAAACGAATCATACGCTTTGGGCATGGGGGAATGGAGGCCAGTATCGTCTCGGTAATAACTCAACGAATGATGTTTATACTCCGACGCAGATCAGTGCATGTGCATCTTCTTGCCCTGCTGGTGGATGGAAATCCGTTTCTGCGGGACTCATCGACCACTCTCTTGCTGTTGGAATGGATAGTACGCTGTGGTCATGGGGAGATGGCGGTAGGTACAAACTAGGTAATAATTCAACAAATAATGTGCATATTCCTACACAAATAGGAACAGGCAATACTTGTAACTCCGCTGCTTGCCCCCCAGGATGGAAATCCATTTCTGCAGGAGATCTCTATAGTATTGCCATCGGTACGGATGACAAATTGTATGTATGGGGGAGTGGCACCAACTACCAATTGGGTACTAATTCGACGAACGATGAGCATACTCCTAGGCTCATACCAACCCCGGCAGGTGCCACATGGTTATCTGTTGCTGCTGGTGAGAATCATGTTTTGGGCATTCGAAGTGATGGCGCCAACAATGGCACTCTGTGGTCTTGGGGGAGCAATGCTGAGGGTCAGCTCGGAAAGGGTTCAACAGGAGGGAATGATGTGCAGACTCCACAACAGATAGGTTCGTCCACAGATTGGAAATTTGTTTCTGCGGGGTATCGACATTCCTCGGCATTGAAAACCAATGGAACGAATCGGGATCTTCATGTATGGGGGAATAATAATCATGGTCAGGTGGGTGATGGTGGTACGAGTAATACAGGCAATGTTGGGACTCCTGTTGCTGGAAATTGGCAGACTGTTGATGGAGGGAATACCTTCTCTGTCGGTGTTCGGAGATAATACTTTTTGGATACCCTACTGTAGTTCAAAAGAAAGTATCTTGTCTTGTTTGGAGATGAAGGTGGTATTTCCATTCGTGAGGAGTGAGAGGTTGTTCGCTTCGCCGAGCTGTTTGCTGAAATATTGTCCGAGGAGGGTGCCGTCTTTATTAAAACGAATCATCTTTTTTGCCCTCGTATCGAGTATGGTGAATGAGCCATCGGTTGAGAGTCCGATATCTTGGATATCAATCGGCGTTTTCGTCTCGCTGAGTGTGAGTGCCCCGCCCCTTCCTTTCGTGAAGGAGAAGATGGTATTGTTCGACCCGATGAAGATACTTTCCCCGATCGTCATTCGCGCATGCTCATCGAATGTCACTTTTTCTTTCAGCCATTCGGTCGGCGCGCCGAAGCCTCCTTCGGCACGGGGAAATCGGAGGATTCTCCCTTGCTTGGCATCGAAAGCGTAGAGATAGGTGAGGTAGGTTCCCATATCGCTCAGAGTGAAATCATTTGGGAGTGGGAAGGTATTCGCAACGAGGGATTTTGCATTTGGATAGAAAATATACATTTTTTTATCCGCTCCATAGATGAAGATGGCATTGAGGTCACGCATGGCGCTTGCGAGGAGAATAGGGGTTACAGACTCTGGAAGCGGGAGGCTTACTTTCGTTTCTCCGTTGATGATGGCATGCTTAGTAATGACGAAGAGTGCATCCCTGAGGAGGAGTGGTCTGACGGATGCTTCATCCGCACTGAAGGAGAGTATCTCATTGCCGGAGACTTCACGGGCGAGTGGTTCATCTGTCGGAGGGAAGGTCGGCTCTACCTCCAGAATGGTGGCGATGACGGGCTCTTCTTTCGGGATTTCCTTCGGCGATGACGAGAATATCATGAATCCCATTCCAATGAGGACGATGCTCCCGATGGCTTCCATGAGCCATCGCTGTCGTGTGGAACGATGACTCCAGAGAGAAATGATCGCATGATGAAGCCGTTGATAGTGCGTGACGGCGAAGGTATTGAGGCGGGAGAATGGTCGTGAAAGGAGTGATGATACTGAAGAGATGTTTAGGAGAGATTGCTTGCGTATGTCAAAGAAAGAAGTTTGTGATACTGGTGCAGGAGAAGGCAGTGGGGATTGCAGGGGTGTTTGAGAATTGTTTTTGGTGAAGGAGATATTGGTGAGAGATGTGTTCTTTGAAAATAAGGAAAGGAGAATCGTGACCGTGGCATGAAAGGCAATTTGAATATGCCGATAGAGGAATGTGGTGAGATTTTTCGATGACCGGATGAGTAATTGAAAGAATCGAGAGAGGAAATGGAGCGCTCCTTCTGAGACGATAGTCGCATATTTGAAAGCGTATTTTTTGCACTTGATGAAGAGAATGAAAATCTGCTCCTTTATGATGTTGATGCCTCGGTCGATGGTCGTTTCTGGAGTCGTTCCCAAGAGAGAGGTGTCATCAGCCTGGATATAAATATGTCCGGTACGGTTATCGATCCGTTCTTTCTCTTTTGTGTTGGTTCGTGCTGTGGTGACTTCTTCTTCGGGATGAATTTTTTGTTCTTTGTGAAATGTGGTGCTACTGAATATGTTTTCGATGAGTGGCGTTATAGAAGATGTCTGCTCGCTCTCATCTTTGATTCTAGTGGTATGGAGGGCTCCTTTCGGATCTTCGGTAGATGATTCGGAGAAATCGATGAGGATCGTTGCCGCCGCGGATCGCTCATTGATGAGGGCGGTTCTCATGAGTTGTGCGAAACGATCGAGTGGAAGTTTCCCAGCCTCCCGTTCGAGGAGCGCATGCGGAAGGAGCTCGAGGAGTTCTGGTGTGCTTACGATGATTTTGTCTTGAGAGAGGAGCTTCCCCTCAGAAATATCGGTAAAAGTTTTGAGGGGATGGAGAGCAGCCTCCGGATCGGCCAGTCCCTCGCTGATGGCAGAGAGGGTGGTATTGCGGAGAAGGAGTATCACGGCTTCTCCCGTGACGGAGAAATACGCTTCGCGGTCGCGGATGGCGATGATGGATCCATGGAATTTCCCCATCCAGTTGATATGTCCGTCGCGGACGAGTTTGCCGAGGGTGAGGTTGATCTTGTGGAGGGTTGATTCGAAACTTTCTTCGACAGAACGGCGGGGATTGATGAAATATTCTTTTTTCGCCGCCGCCGCGAGACAATTGACGATGTAGCTGGAGTCCTCATGATGGTCGGCAACGATAAAGGTGCCGAAGAGCGTGCCGAGGTCTTTCATCGCGATATTTTCGGGTTCGTAGATGAATGAGAGTACGAGCGGTGAAGCGCTGCGATTTTTGGCGACCAAAATTTCCTCCGCCTGATAGGTGAGGAGTGGTGGGGTCACTTTCACTCGTTCTCTCTGTCGTTTTTCCCGCATAAAAGTTTCCCATTTTGTTGCCGTCACTCGTTCGGAAATAATCCCGCTCTGGCGGGACATTTCTCTCGCTCGTGTAGGCAATAAACATCCGTAGTATACTCTCTTTTCAGAGTTTTTTGAAGTGTTCCGCCCTTTCCGGTGCTTCTTTTTTGACGGAAGGGAGCTCTTTCCCTATACTGAGGGTGTATAGGGGTGATGCCTTCGGTGTGACCATCGTTTCTTCTCTGCTGTACTGATATTAATGGTGTAATGGTTTGCTATGTCACTCGAAATATTTGATTCGCTGTTCGGAACGAAAACTCGCGCACGACTCATTCGATTTTTTACTTTGAATCCAGAGGGAGAGTTCGCTTCGCCGGATATCGCACTTCGAATACTCCTCGATCGCCCCGCGGTGACGGCGGAGCTCAATCGGTTGGAACGATTGAAGTTCGTCAGTTGCCATATCAGACGGGGGAAGAAGCTGTATTCGGCTAATCGGGATTTCCCCTTTTTCAACGAGTTGCACGGTCTCGTGGCGAAACTCAATGTGAATGCGCAGTCGCAGGTATTCAAACGATTGAAACTCATCGGCGAGGTGAAGATGATTTTGGTGTCTGGTGTCTTCCTTAATTATCCGAAGGCGAAGGCAGATCTCATTCTCGTGGTGAATCATTTGAATCGAACGAAATTGAAGCAAGCGCTCGCCCATTTGGAGGCTGAAGTTGGCAAGGATGTCCGGTTCGTCCTCATGACCATGGAAGAGCTTCAATACCGATTGGATATGTTGGATCGTTTTTTGATCGAATTTCTCGAGGGTCCGTATGAAGAAGTAGTGAATAAGGTGCCTGAATTTAAACGATTCCTCGCCGGTCTTCGAAAGTAAGTCTCGTGTATCAGGGTTTCTTCCCGCTTCTTTCATTTTTTGTCATCATGGATCGACCAGTACGAGCTTTAGGTGAAAATTGGCAAGGGTTTTTTTTGGGGAGAAAACACCAATTGGTTTTCGTTGCTACCGGGCTTCTTTGGTTACTTTCTTTCGCGGTTATTTGGTATGGCATCGGGCAGAGAGAGACGGCTATCGTGCTCCATTATAATGTTTACTTCGGTATCGATGCCCTCGGATCGTGGTGGCAGGCATTTTTCATCCCTCTCTCTGGACTCCTGATATGGCTCGTACATATTCTTCTCGCCTGGAGGTTTTTTCAAACAGGCGAGTATGCTTTGTCGAGGATAGCCCTCCTCTCACTGTTTTTCCTCGAAAGCATGATACTCATCGTCTCTATAACGGTGAGCCTGGTAAATTATTGAGTGACTCAGTATCTCTAACTTCTCACCTCTGGATTTTTACAGCGGACACACCCGCCTAGCCGTCGAGGCTGGCCGCTCCAAAAGCGGAGTGACCGATGTAAAACCTCTCCTTTATGTCACTTTTTCTTCTCCCACTGCTCATTGCGCTTTCCGCCTCTCTCTTCTTGTCGCTGTTTCTCGCCCTGCCGTTTCTCCGTATGAAGAATAGGCGATTCGGATCGCGGCATCAGCGAATACGCGGCATTCTTCTTTCCCGTCTCGGAGGCCTCGCGATTATCGGGGCTTTCTTTTTTGCGCTGGGAGTCGATCAACACTTGGTCATGACGAGGCCGATATGGGGACTCCTCGTCGCCGGCATCTTCATACTGTGTTTCGGTGTCGTTGATGATTTTCTGGAAATTGATTGGAAGACGCAACTCCTCTTTCAGGTAATTCTCGGCATCATCGCCTATTTTTCGGAAATCCGAATTGATTTCGTGACGAATCCTTTTGGTGGCATCATCGATCTCACGCAGTTTCCCGGAGTATCATTCCTGATGACGCTTGCTTGGCTCATCTTGATTATCAATGCGGTCAATTGGCTCGATGGGGCTGATGGGCTGCTCGGTGGTGTCGGGAGTATCGCCTCTATAACCATTTTCTGCATCAGTCTCCGTCCAGAGGTTTCTCAACCGCCGATGGCGATACTTGCTGTTCTCTTACTTGGGGCTATCGCTGGATTTCTCTTCTTTAACATTCCTCCCGCGCGAATTCTCGCGGGGACGACGGGATCGATTTTCATCGGCTTTTCTCTTGCGGCACTCGCTATCATGGCGGGGTCGAAGATCGCGACGACTGTGCTCGTTCTCTCACTTCCTATTATCGACGCCATTCTCGTCTCGTTCCATAGAATTTTTTCGGGGGATTCGGTTTTTCAACCGGATGAACGGCATATCCATTTTCGCCTCTTGCGCCTCGGTTGGTCTCCGACGCGGATATTTTCTACGGTGACGCTCTTTACGGTCTTCGTCGCATCCCTCTCCCTCCTCGCTCCGTCGGCGTTCAAGGTGGTCGTATTTTTTTTCTTGATGATTCTCTTCGTGATTTTCTATGCATCCATTGATCACGCATTGAAAAGAAAATGGAATGAATACCATTCAAAGTAGGAAAAATAATTGGAAGGTACTTGGCGCCACTCTGTGTTTTTTGGCAATTATTTTTTGGTATACCATTGAATGGCGATCATCGCACTTAGCACAGTCCGTGGTACGGATAGGCGATCGGCAATTCCTGGTCGAGTTGGCAGATACCCCAGCACTGAGGGAGCGTGGACTTGGGTATCGCGAGACACTTCTATCTGGGCACGGCATGCTCTTTCTTTTTCCGGATCGTCCTCCCGACCGATATGCCTTTTGGATGAAGGGGATGCGATTTCCGCTTGATATTGCCTGGATACGGGATGGGCAGGTGGTATTCATCGAACGAAACATACCTGCTGAATCGGAGGATATATTCCGACCGTTAGCAGAGGCGGATAGTGTGTTGGAGGTGAACGCAGGGGATCTCTCTCATGTTGTTACTGGTGACGCCGTCGTCGTGTCTGATCAGTAAATATGTTGCATACTAAAAATCCCCCGGGGTTCCGGAGGATTTTTAGAGAAAGAACAAAAAGATAGAAAAAGTTGTTTTAATGAAGTGACGGGACTCTGACAGAATAGCGTTTGAGGTTTTCGAGCTGGCGTTCATTCAGGGTCTTTGCATGGCTGATAGCCTGATCGATGAGAGCCTTCGAGAATTCAACACTACTTCCTGTTTTTACGCCTCCTTTTTGAGGGATATTCTTTCGAAGATAATCCTCGATGTATATCTTGTGCTCTTTCGAGAGTGTCGAGTCAGGATTCTTCTCGAGGTAGTTCTGGAGAGCGCGCCGTGCGAGATGAGTCGTCCCATTGCCTCGTTCCGCTGTTTCAATGAAGGAAGTTTCTGTTTCCTTCGAAATTTCAGCAGGAGTCGTCTTGATAGTGGTTACCCCATCTTTCTTTATCGTGTTCTCAGTGCCGTTTCCAGGGGTCGTCGTGTCTTCGGTAGAAGATCCTGATCCGAGGGTATCGGTATCCGTATTCGCATTGCGTCCTGAATAGGAGTAAATACCGAGTGCGATAGCAGCAACTATGAAGACGCTCACGATGACGCGGAGATTGTCCTGTACCCAGGCGGTGGCCTTGTCACCGGATTCTTCTTCCAAATCGATTATTTCGTTTTCATTCATGTCATTCACCTTCCTTTCTAGTAATAAGGGTTTCCGTGCAAGAATGTTGCATAGAAGCCCCTGGATAAACATTGTTGAGGTACGGCTTTCGTTGAAGCGTCTCCGTAATCGCCAGAAGCAATCGCTTCATGGTATCAGGTTCGACCCTCTTCTCTCTACTGTAGGAAGATGTGGCGACTGTGTCAATCTAGACAAAAACCTCTATTTTCACCGTAATAGAGAGGAAATTCTGTCCGCTGTATGTCAGAGTTATTGTCAATTTGTGGTTCACAGAGAGAAGCGAGTATCTTTTCTTGATAAGGTGAATTTCAAATTTCAAATTCTAAATTCCAAAATAAATTTTTAAATCTCAAAAGAAAAAAGCACAGAAAATCTTTCAGTGTTTTGTATTTTTTATTTCTTTCATATTCCTTTTAAAATTTGAAATTTATATTTTGAAATTGATTAAGAGTCTTGACATATTTTCATTTCCCCCTTTGCATTTATTTTAAATAGTATATAATGAATACAAGTAGAAATATTTTTTTAAAATTTTCTACGCACATGAGAAAACTTTCTCGATGTGCATAAAGAAAAAATAAAACTAGGAGGAGGTGATCTGCATGGCAACAAAGAAAAAGGCCGCCAAGAAGACCGTAAAGAAGGTGGCAAAGAAGAAGGTAGCAAAGAAGGCTGTAAAGAAGGCCGTCAAGAAGACTGCAAAGCGCAGATAATTGACCTCGCTTTTTTAGAAAAACAAACCCCAACGGGGTTTGTTTTTTTATGGGGAGTGAACGGACTCAATTGTTTTCTATGATGAGGAATCGATTTCTTCCAGAGAGATCCAAGAGAAGATGGACATTGGATTGTGGAAAGAGTCCCTTTCCATACCCAAGGAGGAAGGTGTCTTGCTCAGGGCTTATTTCAAGGATAATAAGGAAGGGTGATTGAAGGGATATTTTTTGTTGGCACTGTTTGAGGAGTTCTTTGATGAGGGTGGTGCCATCATGATGATCACCCTGGAGCGCACTTTGTGGTTCGTAGAGACGAACATCCTCTGGTGATGTATCGTATATTTCTTTTGAAAGATAGGGGAGGTTGGCGGTTATGATGAGAGAATGCGTACGAAAATATGATTCCGGAATATCAGAAAGAAGATCGCCTTCTTTGAAATTGATTCGTGGTGCCACCCCGTGATGTTCGGCATTTCTTTTCGCGACAGCAAGTGCCTGCAATGAGACATCTGTCGCGAGGCATTGAATATGCGGAAGCATTTCAGAATTATTTGCGTGTAGCGTTGCGAGGATGCTTACCGGAATACATCCGCTCCCCGTCCCGATATCAATCAAAGAAACTCCTTCTTTCAATATTCTATATTCTCTTTTCGATATTCTTTTTAAGACTTGTTCAACGAGTATCTCTGTTTCTGGTCGTGGGATGAGAGTGGCTGGTGTGACGAAAAACGGCAATCCGAAAAATTCTTTTTCACCGGTTATATAGGAGAATGGTTCATGCTTTTTTCTCCGTTCTACACAGTTTTCAAGTCGGGTCCCTTGTTCTTTTGAGATGGCATGTTCCGGATGCGCTATGAGAGAGGATTTGTCCCGACGGAGTACGAATGAAAGAAGGAGGATTGCTTCTCCCTCTGGAATTTCCATTCGGTTCCGTGTGAGCCAGTCGCCGATGGTCATAATAAGGGTCTATTCATAATCTCACCACTTGTATCAAAAAAGAAAGAATGTTCGTTTGTCTCATAAAATACTCAGATTTCGGCTGTAAACCCCTTACGGCTCGTCGGCGTATCTCGATATGCCTTCTCACTGATGCGGGGTTTTCGCTCGAAATCTGAGTATTTTTTTGAGACATGAGATTAATGAATAGACCCTACAAGCACTTTCTCACGGCGAAGGCGGAGGTCTTCTGCTTCGAGGGCATCGAGAATAATGCCGATGCGACCTGCGAGGACTTCATGGATGTGGCTCCAGGATTCTTTGATACGGTGATCGGTGATGCGATCCTGGGGGAAATTATAGGTGCGGATCTTTTCGCTTCGGTCGCCGGTTCCGATTTGATCCCTTCGGGCGTCGCCGAGTTCTTTTGCCTGACGGTCTTCTTCCGCTTGGAGGAGTCTTGATCGGAGTACCTTCAGAGCCTTCTCCTTATTTTTTATTTGGGATTTCTCGTCCTGGCAGGAGACGACGAGTCCGCTCGGGAGGTGAGTGATTCGTACGGCACTATAGGTGGTATTGACGGACTGCCCACCGGGACCGGAAGAGCAGAAGGTGTCGATGCGGAGGTCATGTGGTTGTATGGTAATATCGACTTCTTCAGCTTCGGGGAGAATGGCGACGGTCGCCGTCGAAGTATGGACGCGCCCCATTTTTTCTGTTTCGGGAACTCTCTGCACCCTATGTACGCCGGATTCATGCTTGAGTTTCCGATAGACGGGCTGATCGCTATTGCTACGACTGATTTCTGCGACGATTTCCTTGAAACCGCCGAGTCCGGTTTCGCTCGAATGCATGATACTGATATGCCATCCTCTTTCCTCGGCATACCTCGCATACATGCGAAAGAGTTCTGCGGCGAACAGAGAGGATTCATCTCCGCCTGCGCCCGCACGAATTTCGAGGATGACATCCTTTCCATCACGGGGATCTTTTGGGATAAGTTCCTCCTCAATCGCTTTTTCGAGCTCGTATTTTTTTTGTGAAAGGATGACATTTTCTTCGACCGCGAGCGCGCTTAAATCCGCATCTTCATGCTGGCTGAGGAGTGCGTTATCTCGCATGGAACGGTCGATGTCTTTCAGCGCCCCGACTTTTTCCAAGAGGAGCTGGAGTTCGGCCTTGCGTCGCCCGAGGCGCGCGAGCTCTTTTGGATTATCGGTGACATCTGGTAAGGAGAGAGTCGCTTCGATTTGCCGAGCCTCCTCTTCGAAGGAGAGAAAAATGTGGTGATCCATAGCGGTGAAGGGGTTAGAGTTGAGAAGTGAGGAAATAGAGTGTGGAGGTATTATAGCAAGAATCCCGCTCGAGCGTGTGCCGGAGCGGGATGTGGGAAGGGTAAGACCAGCTACTGTTCGTTCGTTGCTTCGATAGCTTCGTTCGCAATAGTCGATTTCTTCGTCTTCTTTTCGGTCGTTTCTTCAGCGAGAGCTGCTTTCTTCTCTGTCTTCTTTATCTTGATGGTCGTGTGCGTTTCTTTGGCAATCTTTGCTTTGTCAGAAAGCTTCTTGAAACGATCGACGCGTCCACCAGCATCGATGAATTTCTTCTTCCCGGTATAGAATGGATGACACTGGGAACAGATTTCGATTTTCATCATTTTCGTCGTCGAACCTGTTTCGAAAACAGCTCCGCAGGCGCAGGTGATGGTCGCTTCTTCGGTATAGCTTGGGTGGATACCTTGTTTCATAGTAGTCTGTAGAGATTCCTTATAACGCTCCCAATCCTAGCATGCTCTTTTGAAATTGACAAGGGTCATGAAAGGAGCTATGATTCCTTCGTTGTTTCTTTCTTATCGGAAGCATCAAACATGTCACTTTCGACCTCCTTCCTGTTTCGCTTCGGCGAGATCATGGGGGTCGTAGAGCAGAAAGTGGCAGGTGGCGTTTAAGCATGTAAGGAAAAAACCATGACTCTTGGTATTCCGGTTACCGCGACCGAAACAGCGGAAAAGGCGGGTATTCCCGTGGCCAGTTTTGATTTCTCGAAGGGAAAAACTGACCTCGAATCACTCCTTCGAGCGGGTGTTCATTTCGGACATCTCTCTTCGCGTCGTTCGCCGAAGATGCGGCAGTTCGTGTATGAGACGAGGAAGAATATCGATATTGTCGATCTCGAGCAGACGCAGCGAGCGATCGAAACAGCGGGGAAATTTCTCGCGGGTGTCGTCCGGTCGGGGAAACCAATCCTCGTCGTCGGTATGAAGAAGCAGACCCATGGTATCGTCCTCGGGTTCGCGCAGTCACTCGGACTCCTCTATATGATCGATCGATTTATCGGCGGGACACTGACGAATTTCGCCTCGATTCAGAAGCGGGCGCTCTATCTGAAGAGTGAGTTGGAGAAAGTGTCGCGCGGTGAGTATGAGCATCTGACCAAATTCGAATTTTCCAGGAAAGGCGAGGAGCTCGATCGCCTGGAGAAGAAGATGGGTGGATTGAAGGAGATGAAGGAACGACCAGGAGCTATCATCATCGCGGATGCCAAGGAGGCGAGTATCGCATTGAAAGAAGCGACGCGTATGGGCGTACCAGTCGTTGCTATCGTCGATACGAATGCAGACCCGTCTTCTATCGAGTATCCGATTCCGGGGAATGATGATGCTGTCTCTTCCTTGCATATCCTCTTTTCTTGTCTCGGGAAGTATATCGCTGACGCGAAAGTAAAATAATCGGGGTGAGTATGGTAGGTGCACCGTATTCATTACCATAAAAAAGAAATATATGGCTACACTCGAACAAATAAAATCCCTCCGCGAGAGGACTGGCGCTGGTGTCGTGGATGTGAAAAAAGCCCTTGACGAAGCGGGAGATGACGAAGCAAAGGCAATTGATATTCTGCGCCTCCGGGGTATCGCCAAAGCCGCGAAGAAGTCAGATCGGGATGCTTCAGAAGGGGTTATCGTTTCCTATGTTCATTCAAACGGTCGGGTTGGCGTCTTGGTCAAGCTCCTCTGTGAGACGGATTTCGTCGCGCGGAACGCAGAGTTCCAGGAGTTGGGACGCGATATCGCTATGCATATCGCTGCACTGCACCCGAAGTACACGAAGCCGGAGGAAGTGACGGCGGAAGAAATTACCAAGGAAAAAGTATTTTGGATGGAAGAAGTAACCGGGAAACCCGTGGATATTGTGGAGAAGATTCTCCTCGGTAAAGAAAAGAAATTTCGGGAGGAAAACGCCCTCCTCACGCAGACATTTGTGAAGGATGGGGAGAAGACAATCGGATCGCTTATCACGGAGAAGATTCAGAAAATCGGGGAGAATATTCAGGTGGGAAGTTTCGTCCGCTTTGAGCTGTAGTCGTGTTTGAATGTGTGGTTTCGAATTCTGTTTGTGTTCTGGTTGTATCTATGTGGTATCTCATTATTCCCCCTGTGGTTGTCATCGTGAGCCTCGCGCTCCTTATTTGGTTCCTCTCGAATCGATCCGAGCAGGTATCGATACAGGAGCGGATGGAAGATATTGCCAAACAGAGTTCCTTCCGCACATGGCAGACGCTCCGCGTCAAGCAATTCCTCTTCCGATTTCTCGAGAAGGGGACTCGATCGCTCAAAGTATTTTCTCTCCGGGTGCATAACTGGTTTCATAATCTGGGGCAGTCCTTTCATGAGAAGCGTAGCCAATCGGATATCCTCATCACTTCTTTCCTCAATGTGAAGAAGGAAAAAAAAGAATCATCATCTGATGCAATCTCATTTTTCGAGAATCCGAAGAAGGAAGGGGTATCCCAGTCGGATGATGCTGTGATGAATAGAGGGGGCACAGGAGAGGAAGTTCTGACCGAACCATCGGTATTAGTCGTCGAATCTCGCCCCATGGTGAGTGAACGGGCGGTCATACCTGAGACGAAACCGAACAAAGTGATCGCAAGGGATATGAAGGAGGAGGAGCGATTGATCAAGAAAATCGCCGCCAATCCGAAGAATGTCTCCGCATACGAGGCATTGGGGGATTATTACCTCGAACGAGGGGATGTGAACGATGCGAAGGCGTGCTATCGTCAGGTCTTGAAGCTCTCTCCGGTGCATCGCATGGTGAAGGTGAAGATCAGGAAGCTCGAGCGATTGATGGAAGAGCAGAAAAGCGAGTGAGTGTTTCCATTCAGTGGAAATCTTGATACCATGGAAGATGTCTCTCGAGTTGAAGAGGCTTGCCACCTTAGCTCAGTTGGTACCCGCCCGACTGAACGATTCAGTCGTTCGGGCGGGGAGCGACGGTTTTGCTCGCCCCGTCACTCATAATCTTGTTTACTGGTACAAGTCATAAATAAATATGCCGGAGTAGCTCAGTTGGTAGAGCGACGCACTTGTAATGCGTGGGTCGTCGGTTCAAGTCCGTCCTCCGGCTCAGTCTTCTTTCAAATCTCAAGTATTCAAAGGAAGTTCTTTTGATATTTGAAATTTGAATTTTGACATTAACAATTGGGTAGGTGGTGGAG
>JBATLQ010000050.1:0-13533 GCA_049289395.1 Candidatus Moraniibacteriota bacterium
GGTTCTTTTCGTGTGGGTGTATAGTACGGCCTCGGCCGAATCAGTCTCGATCGACTCCGGTCCAAATTTCGCCATTACTGCTATCATGGCATGTATTCTGTTTCTTCTTGCATCGTTTGTAACGCTGACGGTGTCTCTCGATGAAAACTCTCTCTGGATCAGATTTGGCTCTGGTATTTTCCGAAAAAAATTCGCAGTGGATGATATTGTGTCGGCGGTATGTGTGAAAAACCATTGGTACCATGGCTGGGGTATACGAGTATGGTTCTGGCCGTATATGTGGATATGCAGTATTTCCGGTTTTGATGCGGTTGAGATTACTCTGAGAAACGGAAAAATATATCGTATAGGGACAGATACTCCGAGTGAACTCGAAGTTGCAATCAAGCACGCTCTCCACATCTCGTAGAGTCATGTTTTTTTGGCAGACGAAAGCAGGGTTTTTATTCAAAAAAAGACGCAGGGGAGAGGGTTGATCTCCACTGCGTTTGGTTGTCGAACGAGGTCATATCGGTTTCAGTGCCGGAGTGCGTCTTCGGTCGGTACTGAGAAGATGAATCCCTGCACATAGACCGTCGCCGATTCCAGTTGCTGCATCGCACGATCGATAGTTTCCAGATCGTGAGTATCTTCTGCGCCCTCGATGATGATGGTGCTGATACCACACATCTCAAGTTGTCGAAGTGTTATTCCGAGGTCGAGAGGCTTTCTTCGAATGAGCGATTGATCTATTTTGACGGCATCGAATTGGAAGAGCGCGATAGCGTCTTCCTGCCAGCGATGTCTCCCGTAGTCATCCAAATAGACATGAACTCCATGCTCCCTGAGTGCGTGGGCGATGCGAAGCGCTTCTTTAGTCCACACAAATCTCGGGTTCTCGAGGATTTCAACGGCAAACAGATTATGTGGAATTCGAAATTGTTCGAGGACCCGCATGATATCTCGGAACATCGCATCAGTCAGATGG
The DNA here is from genome assembly GCA_049289395.1 of Candidatus Moraniibacteriota bacterium. Lineage (GTDB taxonomy): Bacteria > Patescibacteriota > Minisyncoccia > Moranbacterales > UBA1568 > CAYTED01. The sequence goes on from JBATLQ010000050.1 coordinate 968, forward strand.
GTGAATGGGATATTCACATGAATCGGAAAGGTACTCTTGGTTTCTTCGATATCGCGACACACGAGTTCAATCACTGCTCGTGTCATGGTGTGCACTTCTTCTTGACGACGAATCATCGGAAGAAAAATGCTTGGTGGGAGATCCAGGTTGCGAGCCCGAATCAAAGCCTCGTAGCTAACGACTCGCCCACTCCTGTCTGTGACTGCCTGATAGTCGACGCCGAGTGTCCCTGGAATCCCCGAAACAACAGCAGTATTTCTGCGGTTTCTCACGGTCTTCTCCTTTTGTGGGTGTCGTTGCAAATTTTAAGCTACTGTTTGTTTTTGACGGGTGAGGCGCTGACATGAGATCATCCCCACATCTCGATGCCTTAGGTATACAAGGAAAGAATATTTCATGCAAGAGTGATCTGGGTGGTTTGTCAGTGGTGGAGCTGTTTGACTTTGGTTTTTGTGGTATACTATACATCAGAAATGAGAAAAGAGGATAAAAAGAAAAAATAAAAAAAAGAGTATGTGGAAAATCTTGAAGTACAGTATTTTCTTGGTGGTGCTGTCTCTGTTGGCATTCGGTGGCGGGTATTACTACATTCAGAAGAAGTATGCGCTTCCCTACTATCCGACGGTACCGGCTCTGAAGAAGGATATGACGCAGACTGTTTTCGCGGTGGGGGATGTCGTATCATCCGGAGAGATGGATCTGTCATTCAAGACCGATGGCAGAATTATCCTTATGGGGGTGAAGGTTGGAGATCGAGTCGTTACCGGGCAGAAGATTGCCGAGATAGATACCGGAACACTGAAACAGCAGATACAGCAAGCGACTGCGAGCATCGCATTCCAATCGAGGACCCTGGAAGATATGCAACTCTATAAGAATAAGAAAATCTTTTCGAAGGAACAACGGGAGGCGCAAAAGGCGAATGTGGATAATGCGAGGTTCGCGCTCTCCGTCCTCGAAGAAGAATTGAAGAATACGGTTCTCTACGCCGTGAAAGATGGTATTATCACGAAGAAATACTTTGACACCGGGGAATCGGTGTCCGCGAATCAGGTGGTGGTCAGTTTGTCCGGAGAAAAGGACCTGGAAGTGCGTGCGAGGGTTCCCGAGGCGGCGATCAACAAAGTCGTTGTGGGTCAGGAGGCAGTTGCGACATTTGATGCATTGCCGGAGGAGAGAATCAAGCTCCGCGTTTTGGAAATCGAGCCGAATGCGACAATACTGCAGGGGAATCATTATTATCTCGTGAAGCTCGCACTTCCGAATCAGGATTCGCGCATCAGAAATGGTATGAGTCCGGATATTCATATCGCCACAGCGATGCGGAAGGATGTCCTCGTGCTCCCGGTGAGTGCGCTGAAGGGTGGTGTGGGCAAACGGCATGTCGATGTCTTGCAACCTGATCGTCAGAGCGTCCGATCCGTTGATATCGTCACTGGACTCCGGGGAGATGGCGGGATGATCGAGATAGTATCGGGAGTGTCCGCTGGTGATCAGATAGTATTGTAATGGATCTTGCCGCCCGGTGCGGATTTCTTTATGAAGGACTTCAAAACAGCGGTCTTCATCGCGTATAAATCGATACGAAAGGGCAATCAGTCGATGATGCTCCTTATTATTTGTATCCTCGCTCTGAGTTTCCTCAACATGTCATTTATCTCCGGAGTGCTCTCCGGTGTTTCTCAGAGCGAGGTGCAGGTACTGAAGGGCTATATCAGTTCTGATGTATTGATCAGTCCACAGGAGCAACCGAGGCTGAAGCAGTATATTCCCGAGGTAGAAGACTTGCGCAATCAGGTGAGTACGATACCGGGAGTTATCGCGACGGCGAGGCACTATGTGACGAACGGACTGCTCTCTTTCGACAAGGACAAGAGTGGTCAGGTGAAGACGATATCCGGATCCATCATCGGTATTGAGCCGACCGAGGAGCATCGGGTGATGGATTACAAGAAGCTCCTCTTCGCGGGGCAATTCTTGTCGGATGATGATACGGATCAGGTGGTATTGAGCTCGGCTTTGGCCGGAGGGTTCGATGCACTCGCACCGAGTGACCTCGGTGGGGTGAAAGTCGGCGACAAAGTACAAATCACCTATGCGAATGGCATTCTGCGGACCTATACGGTGAAGGGGATATATGATGACACGGTCGGGATATTCCAGACATTTGTTACGGTGAAGGAAGTAGAATCGGTACTCGGGGTTGCGGATAGCGCTTCGCACATTCTCATCAAGACCGACCTTCAGTCTCGATCGATTGAGGAGTATCAGTCGAGGATTCAGGCGCTCGTACCGAAGCTGAAGGTGCAGGATTATTACACGATTATCGCGTCTTTCATTGCTTTCCTCAAAGCACTTGACCTCATCTCTCTTACGGTGAGTGTGATCAGTGTCTTGGTAGCGGCTATCACCACTTTTGTTCTCATTTATATCAATGCACTGAGCAAGATGCGTCAGATAGGTATCCTCAAGGCTATTGGTATCAAACAGGAGATTATCATTTGTTCGTATATCTTCCAATCGCTCTTCTATACACTGTTTGGTGTCATGATCGGGTCGGGCGTTATCTTTGGTATTGTACAGCCCCTCCTCCAGATGTACCCGATACCGCTCATAGAGAGGCTGATGGATATAGTACTGGTGTATACTCCGGAAGGTATATTCATCAGTATTGCTGTGTTCTTCGTCGCCGGGTTTTTGGCGGGACTCATTCCTTCTTTTCTCGTTGCGAAGAAAGATATTCTGGATACTATTTGGGGATAACCGCTATTTATATGATTCATGTTGAAAATCTGAAGAAAATATATCCGGGAAAAGTTCCTACTTTCGCCTTGAACGGCGTCTCTTTTGATATCGCGAAAGGGGAATTCGTCGCTATCATGGGACGAAGCGGTGGTGGGAAATCCACACTCCTCCATCAATTGAGTCTCATTGACACGCCGACCGAAGGGTCGCTACAGATCGATGGCACGGATGTTCTTGCTCTCTCCGATGGGCAAAGAGTGAGATTCCGACTGGAAAATCTCGGTTATGTTTTTCAAGAGTATGCACTGGTGAGTGAACTCACTGCCATGGAGAATGTGTTTATTCCAGCGATGGCGAAGGGTGAAAATTCGGATCAGTATCGGGAGCGATCTGCCGAATTGTTGAAGCTCGTTGGTCTCGATCATCGCCTCGAATATTATCCACATGAGCTCTCTGGAGGTGAACAGCAGAGAGTTGCCATCGCGCGCGCGCTTATCAATAGTCCGAAAATACTCTTTGCCGATGAACCGACGGCGAATTTGGACACTGTTTCTGCGAAGGTAGTATTGGAGTTGTTTAGAAAATTAAACAAGGAGTTCGGTCAGACGATAGTTATGGTGACGCATGAGACGGATGATGAACAATATGTCGATCGGGTTATTTTTATGAAGGATGGTTTCTTGGCGTGATGCGAAAATCGCTAAACATGAGCCATTTCCTGTTTTTTCGACACGGGATTATTTTTCCGCTATACTGGGGGAGTAATTATTGATGGGTGACCTATGGAAACAATGGAAAAAGAAGCAGGGAAGGCAGTAGAGCCGGTTGAATCAATGGACACAATTGATACGGAAGTATCGGGAGGAGAGGGGCGTCGCATCAAGCGATTGCGTCGGGATCGGATGAATAAGAAATCGCTGATCGCTTTTATCGTTCTCGTCGTTGTCTGTGGTGTTCTTTATGGGATTCGTGGCTTCCTCGTCGCGGTGACGGTCGATGGGATCCCGATCAGTCGGTGGAGCATTATCCGTGAACTGGAGAAGAAATCCGGTGAGCAGGCATTGGATGCCGTGGTGACGAAGAAGCTCATCGCTACCGCCGCGAAGAAAGCTGGGGTAGTAGTCAGTCCGGCTGATGTCGATAAGGAGGTCGCATCGGTGACGGAGCAGGTCACGAAACAGGGCGGGACACTCGCCCTCGCATTGGAACAGCAGGGGATGACCGAGGCGGATTTCCGTGATCAGATCGTCTTGCAGAAAGAATTGGAAAAGATACTCGGGAATTCGGTTCAGGTGACGGATGATGATGTGAATCAGTACATTACGCAGACCAAGGCGACCGCTCCGAAGGGGACGAGCGATGATGATTTCAAAAATCAGATTCGTGAGCAGTTGAAGGGTCAGAAATTCAATATGGCGGCATCGAAGTGGGTGACCGACGCCAAGGCGAAGGCACAGATTAGCTATTTCGTCGATTATGCGCCGAAGGCTCCCGAGACTCTCGCCCCCGCTCCTACCCCTCCTTCGGAAATGAATACTCCGGCATCGGTATCCAATGATGCCCCCGCCACCACGGCTCCCAAAACGAAATGAAAGAACGGGAGTGATTCCTCGGGTGATTGATGGTGTGAGGGAAATATGATGTCAGTATCGTTATTTTGAGCGACAGGAAACGGTTGTTTTCGTGTAAGTGCACACTGTTTCGCAATATGAGGAATCTTTCTGCGAATCAGATATGAGAATTGCGATATACTCAGACAATTTCTATCCCGAGATGAGTGGTATCTCGGATTCCATCATCACGATCGCGAAGTCGCTCGCGGAGAGGGGGCACCGAGTGAATTTTTATGTGCCCTTTTATTTGAAGAAGGATTTCAAGACATCGAAATTGAAACACGCCGAACTGGATCTCGGTTCGCGTATTCGAATCATCCGACTCTTCTCGCTCCCTTATCCGCTGGCACCGACGAATCAGGGGCGCATGGTACTCCCAGTTCTTTCGAGTTATTGGCATATACGGAAATTTGATCCGGATGTTATCTACATCCAGCTTTTTTTCGGTGCGGGCTTGGAGGCACTCATGGTATCGCGACTCTTGAGGAAGCCACTCATCGGGACGAGTCATACGCCGATTGCCGAATTTCTCGCGTATGCGCCGATGCAGTGGAAGTGGATTAAGCGCCTCGGGTTCTGGTATGTGAATTGGTATTACGGGAAATGTGCTTTGACGACGGCTCCTTCGCAGGGGATTCTCACAGAAATGCAGGAGACGGGATTTCGAGGGGAGTCGCGATTGCTTTCCAATCCGGTGGAGCTGGCGCATTTTCAGCCGGTTTCCGAAGAACGGAAAGCAGAACTGAAGAAGAAATTTCATTTTTCTGGCGAAACCGTACTCTCTGCGGGGCGCATCGCCGAAGAGAAGCACATTGATGTCATTATTCGGGCAATCGCAATTGTGCGGGAAAGCATCCCAGATATTTCCCTCGCGATTACGGGACACGGATCGCACGAGGCTACCTTGCAATTGCTTGTGAAAGAGCTTGGGCTTGAGCAGCAGGTACATTTTCTCGGGTATCTCGATGAAGCATCGTTTACCGAGGTCTATCAGGCGGCGGATATGTTCGCGGTTATGAGTACGGCGGAGACGCAGTGCCTGAGTATGATGCATGCGATGGCGTCCGGGATACCGGTGCTCGGCGCTGATGCACGGGCACTTCCGGAATATATCCATGAGAACAATGGTTTCGTTATCCCGGTGGGGGACGCAGGGGCACTCGCGGAGAAAATCATCTTTCTCTGCACGCATCCTCTCGAGCGGGATCGACTGGGGCGAGGCGGGTATCAGTCTGTCAAGACCTTTTCTGTTTCCCATATCGTCAATGAGTGGGAACGGATTTTTCAAGAGTTTTCAGGAGAGAGTGTCATGAAAAAAATGAAACTCAGCTTCGTCATTCCTGCATACAATGAGGAGAAAGTGCTCGGGAAATGCCTCGAATCAGTGCTTCGCGAAGCAAAGGATGCCGTCTGTGATATCGAGATACTCGTGGTGAACAATGCGAGTACCGATAGGACGGGCGAAGTAGCGCGATCATTTTCGGGTGTGCGGGTCGTCGATGAGACACGGAAGGGATTGGTGCGTGCAAGGCAGGCGGGTTATGAGGCATCGAGTGGAGATCTCATCGCGAATGTCGATGCGGATACCATACTTCCGAAGGGGTGGATTGATCGGGTTGTTCGGGAGTTCGCATCGAATCAGAATCTCGTTGCATTGAGTGGTCCGTACTATTACCACGATCTTTCACCGTTTTTGAATTGGTGGGTACGGGCTTTTTATCGACTCGGAAAAGGAGTGAGTATGGTGCGTACGCTGGTGACAGGACGAAGTGGCACCATGTTGCAGGGTGGGAATTTTATTCTGCGACGCAGTGCTCTGGAGCGGGCGGGTGGCTTCGATCTCCACTTTGATTTCTATGGTGAGGATACTGCGATCGCGAAACTGATGAGTAAGGAGGGAGAAGTGAAATTCACCTTCGCGCTTCCAATGTATACTTCGGGTCGTCGGCTCCGGGCAGAGGGAATCTTCAGGATGAGTGGAAAATACGCAATGAATTTTCTGTGGGTGATTTTTTTTCATAAGCCCTATACCCAGGGCAATAGAGATATTCGCATATGAGTATGAGGACTTTTTTTGGCATGCGGGGAAAAGAATGGCGGGACATTTGGTATATTTTTTCGCGCAATGTGTTCCTCCTCACCAATGGCATCATCGCCGTAGTCGCGGGATGTCTCGTCTTGTTCGGAGATATACGCGCGGGTATATTCCTTTCGTGTATTCTCATCATCAATATGACCCTCGGATTGGGTCAGGATATACGCGCCTGGTATACGCTCCGCACCTTGCAACTCTTGACGGCTCCGCGGGTGATGCGGATTCTCCCGGACGGGAGAGAGGAATCAGTATTGACAGAAGCAATACGAAAGGGCGATACCTTGAGAATACAGACAGGGGATGAGATTCCTTGTGATGGCACGGTGATTAAGGCGCATGCGCTGGAGCTCAGCCTCAGCCTTCTTACCGGTGAAGCGACTCCATGCCCGAAGAAAAAAGGCGATCCGGTGTTGGCGGGGAGTATCGTCATTGCCGGATCAGGGATCTTCTCTCCGGATACGGTTTTTGCGGAGAGTCGTATCGCGCGAATGACCGAGGGGATACAGAAATATCGCGTGAGCGAAAGTCCTATTCAGCAATCGGTCAATAGGGTGATTCGATATTCTGGATATGTGCTCATCTTGGTTATCGGTATCGTGTTGTTGCGAGGCGCTCTCCTCCACGCATCGAATATCATCGTCATAAAAAATATTGGTGCGTTGGCGAGTTCAATCGTTCCGCAGGGACTCGCGTTTGCGATGACACTTCTCTTCGCGTATGGAGCCGTACATCTCTATCGCCGGAGTGTTCTCCTGCAGGAGGTGAATGCGATGGAGAAACTCGGTCGTATTCGAAATCTCTGCATGGACAAGACCGGCACGCTGACGGAAAATAAACCGACGGTCGAACGGATGGAAATTCCTTCGGGGATGACCATTGACGAGGCGAAACGATTGGCAGGGCAGTATATTTTTGCGACGAAGGATACTTCGCAGACAATCCTCGCCGTGAAGCAGTATGTCGGTGATGGAGCGGGAGGCGGAACCGTCGTCGATATGACTGCGTTTTCTTCATGGCATCCGTATGGAGCGGTGGAAATGCTGTCGGAACAGGGCGAACGGGAGATCTTGTTCCTCGGAGGGGTCGAGCATTTCATGCCCTATCTCGCGAGTGAACGAGAACAAGTATGGTTCGAAACTATTTCTAGGGAGGCGCTGCGAGAAGGGAAGCGAGTCATTTGTCTCATGCGCGCGCATGCTGAGCATCTCCCGAAGAATATACATGAGGCGACATTTTCTTTCGTGGCCGTCTTCATTCTCTCGAGTCAGTTGCGACCCGGTATTCCTCAGGCTATTTCATTCTTTCAAAATCGCGGCGTACGAATCCGAATTATTTCTGGTGATCATCCAGAGACCGTGAGAACAGTGGCGACACTGGCCGGTGTGCAATCATGCGATCAACTCATTACTGGCAGGGAAATGAGGGAATGGGCGGATCAGGATTTCCTCATGCATGCGCATGAATATTCTCTCTTCGCTCGGGTAGAGCCGGAGCAAAAAGAGAAAATCATCGAAGCATTGAAGCAGGGTGGATTTACCGCGATGGTCGGTGATGGTGCCAATGATGCGCTGGCGATCAAGAAAGCGGATCTCGGTATCGCTATGTTCGAGGGAGCACCTGCGACGAGGGAGCTCGCATCGGTAGTGCTCATGAATAACAGCTTCACGGCGCTCCCCGGTGGAGTGGAACTCGCAGACAGTATTATTCAGAATGCGGAGGTTTTCGCGAGTTTGTTTTTCAGTACGGCACTCACAGGACTATTTCTTTTTTGTGGAGTGAGTTTCCTCGGGTATTCATTTCCGTTGACGCCTCTCAATATCACGCTCACCAACTATTTCACGGTAGGATTGCCGGGAATTTTAGTTTCGTATTGGACGATCCGCCCAGTTGAAAAGGCTCGGGTTTCGAATGGGGGATCTTTTCTGTGGAAAATAGCACCATTCATCATCTGGTCGTCACTCCTGCAGTCCATCATTCTCCTCGCCCTTTTTCTCATGAGTCCGGACAGTATGAGGGGAATGGCATCAAATGTATGGATCGTGTTGGCATCCATCGGCGTTGGTCATATTTTTTTCTTGTTCACACCGGGCGTCTACAGGGGTGCGCTCCGCATGAATCAACGACGAGATCTCGCTCTGCTCACCATCGTCGATAGCTTCCTCCTCCTCGCTGTATTCCATGTTCTATTCCTCCTTACATTTTTTGAAATCGGAAGTGGTGTTCCGACCGGGAAGGCACTCCTCTTCCCGATAGTTTTCCTGGGAATATATACACTGGCACAGTGGGGTATCGTGCGATGGAATACCAGAAAAGAATGAAATGGTATCTTGAGGATGAATGGTTAAATCATGGTTCACTGCGCGACCCATTGACAAAATGAAAAATATTTGCTTTAATAGGAGTCCATTGTTCTGGAACTTTTTTGTTCGAGAACGCAACTTTTCTCTTGGAGCCTATCGGCTCGCGTATTGCCGTAATAAAGAGGGGGGTTTGGAACGGCATAATTTATCTAAGGGAAGAGCACTATGTATAGCAAAGGTGGACGGGCAAGTCGGACGGGATCGGCGAAACGACCGTCATTTAGTCGTGGAGGGGCGACCGGTGGAAGTCGTTTTCAGGGTGGTCGATCAAGTGGTCGTGGTGGTCGCACGGGAGGAAGTCGTCGCAAGGAACACATTGATTTCACGCAATTCGTGAAGAAGGCGATCAAGGTGGAGGAGACCAAGCCGTATGATCCTCAGCATTTGTTTACGGATTTCGCCATTCATGAGAAATTGAAGGCGAATATCGTGGCGCGCGATTACCTTCATCCGACACCGATTCAGGATGGGGCTATTCCTCACATCATCAATGGTCGGGATGTCATCGGTATCGCGAATACCGGTACCGGGAAGACTGCCGCCTTCCTCATCCCGCTTATCAACAAGGCATTTCACAAGAAGAAAACAGAGCGGATCCTCATCGTGGTACCGACGCGTGAGCTCGCGACGCAGATCGACGATGAATTCCGGGATTTTTCCAAAGGATCCGGACTTCGCTCAGCCATCGTGATCGGTGGTGCGAGTATCCGTCAGCAGGCGAGGGATCTCTCCGCATATCCGAGTTTCGTTATCGGGACACCGGGACGGCTGAAGGATGTGCAGGAGCGGGGGATGCTCGACCTCTCGAAATTCAACAATGTCGTGCTCGATGAGGTGGATCGTATGCTCGACATGGGGTTCGTGAAGGACATCAAGATACTCATCGATATCCTCATGCCACAGCGGCAGTCGTTGTTTTTCTCAGCGACGATGCCCCGAGAAATCATGGAGCTGTCGCAGAAATTCCTGAATGATCCGGTACGCATCGAGGTGAAAACCCGTGCGACCGCGGAAAATGTCGATCAGGATATCGTTCGTTTGAAACCGGGCGAGGACAAGATAGAGCGACTCCATGATATCTTGAATCAGCCCGAGTGCAAGAAAGTGCTCATCTTCGGTCGCACCAAGCACGGCGTGGAGAAGCTCGCCATCAGTCTCGAACGACGAGGGTTCAAGACCGACGCCATCCATGGTGACAAGACGCAGGGGAGGCGGGAGCGCGCTTTGAAGGATTTCCGGAATGAGAAAATCAGCATACTCGTCGCGACCGATGTGGCGGCTCGCGGACTCGATATCCCCGATGTGACGCATGTCATCAATTACGAGGTGCCGGAGACCTATGATGACTATGTGCACCGTATCGGACGGACCGGTCGTGGCAATAAGTCTGGGATCGCGCTGACCTTCGTCGACTAAAGCATTTGTAATCGATTGAAATAAAAAAAAGCACCCTGATTTTTTTGAGAGGGTGCTTTTTTTGTTGTTTTGGTTTTCTATTCTTCGAGGAGATTGATGCCGGGAGAACTGAGGAGAGTATGCGCATTGCCGACGATGAAATCAGGTGCCGTGGTCACGGGAAGTCCGGCGAGGATGCGGTACATCATGGTGCCGACGAGATTCGCCGTGCCGAATGATCCAGGGGCGACCTGAGAGGCAGGGCAGGGCTTCCCATCTTCCATGATAGTGAGCGCTTTGGAAACGGCCTTGATGACGCCCGGGTCGATGTGTTTCGCCATTCGTTCGACGACGCGACCGAAGGATTCCGTGTAGCTGAGATGTGCGACGGAACCCTCGATTGGCAAACCGAATACCTGCCGGAATGTAATGGGACAATCGACGGGAAAATATACCAAACCACCATCGAATCCGACATTGAAGGCCGTGATACGAGGTTTCTTCTGGAGTTCACATTCATCATGGAGGGTGGCGATTGCCTCGAGTGCGAGGAAATCGACCGTATCGAAGATGAAATCGGCGCGTGAGACGATGCCAGGCAAATTCTCTCGAGTGAGATATTCAGGAACCTCTTTGATGTCTGCTTCCGGATTGATGGCGCGTATATGTTGCGCGAGAGCGGTTGCTTTGTTGATACCGATATCGTCCGTATTGTATGCTTGACGGTTGAGATTGTGCGTACTGACGGTATCGCCATCAGCGAGAATGAATTTCGTGAAACCCATGCGAGCGGCACAGGTGGCATAATAACTCCCCATACCACAGCCAGCGATGAGGAGGCGGGTGTTGCGTATTTTCTCTTGTACCTCGGGCGCGATATATTCGATATTGCGCAGGGTGAGGAGGTCATAGTATGATGGCTCTCGTTTTTCCATAGTGATATTGAGATAAATGTATTACGCCCCTATAGCACCATTTCTTTTTTGTGTTGTATAATAGAGGGGTCACTATGAAACAAAAAATGAAAAAAGAAAAACGGAAGGTGACCCTCATCCTCGATGCCGGGGGAGTGAAGATGGGTGGCGCCGCTATCGGGGTTCTTCGAGTGCTCGATGAGTATTATGCGGAACATGGTATCGAGATCGATCGACTCGTAGCCGTTTCTGGAGGAGCATTGGCAGGGGCGATGTATGCCCTCGGCTATGACTACTCGCATATTTCGAAGACGATTCTCCATTATTGGCGGCGTGATTTGTTCGATGACTTCAATCCATATTTTTGGAACGGTTTCATCCGAGGCGATAAGATCGAGGCGGTTATTCGTGAGGTGCTTCAGAGTGCGGCGTTCTCACAAACAAAAATCCCGTTCTCGGTGCTCGTTTCGAGGATACGGCTTTCATCTGTGGAACCGGTGCTCATCAATGTGGGGCTGATCCATCACGCTGTCCGCGCGAGTCTTTCGGTTCCTCTCTATCTCCAGCCCAAGGTCTGGTGTGGCGAGTCTTATTTCGATGGCAAAGTATCGGTGACGAGCGTAGAAGATGTGATTTATGCCGTGAAACCCGAGACGGAGACGCATTATGTCGGTATCGAAGGAAGCGGTCTCTCGCTCTTCGGTTTGCCAATTGGGATTTATAACCGTCTCCTCAAGCTCCATTTTCCTTTCGCGAGTCCGGATGGATATGTGCCACCACTGGTTCGGAAAATTATCGTACCCGTCGATTCAGATGAATCCATATGGGAAGGGGATGTGCTTTCGAGGTATCTGCTCATCGGGGAACAGGTCGCACGAGCGAGTGTCGCAGAGTGGGAATGAGCGTCGTTTTGGTATATACTGAAATCAAACAATCAGAAAGAATAAAAATATGAAAAAATTTTTCGTGAGGATAAGTATCGCCATTCTCAATGCCTGGTACCTCGTCCGATTGCCCCTTCCGGTTGGAGTAATCGAGCGGATACTCCTGTATCTTTGGGAGACTCCGAGGCTGATGCTCATCGTCGCGACCGCGATTCGTCCCGAATGCCTCGAAAAGCTCTCGGAGAAAATTATCGTGAGACGATTCCGGCGGGTACTCCCGATGACACCGGCACTCATGGACTGGTGCGGGTATCCGGGAGTCGCTCTGCCACATTCATTTCATGGTTTTCACCAGATGACGGCAGTCACTTCGAAGGATTCCTATGCGCACAAATACGGCCTCGCGGAGCGGTGCGTGGGTGGGATACTCCCGAATCGCGGCACGCTCTATGAGAGCGCCGGCACATCAGGGAAATCTACTCTCTGGGTGCATTCCCTCGATGATGAACGGTGGTTCGAACGATATGTGGATTTCGGTCTCGCTCACGCCTACCAATACG
>JBATLQ010000051.1:0-7926 GCA_049289395.1 Candidatus Moraniibacteriota bacterium
TGCCCAAGTATAAAAACTGGCACAACAAAATCGGCAATATCATCACCTGGTACCTCTACGGCCTCTATGTCACCGACAGTCAGTCGGGATTCCGCGCCTATTCCCGTCATGCCGCTGAACTCATCAATACCCGAACCGATCGCTACGAATACGACAGCGAAGTCATCCGCGAAATCTACACATATAAGCTGAAATACAAAGAAGTCCCCATCGCCGTCCGCTATACCGAATACTCCATGGGGAAAGTCCACAAGCAAAGCCTCTGGAATGGCATCAAGACCCTCTACCGCATGATTTGGAATCTGATCAGTTAACAGAAAACAGCTAACAGTCAACGAGAATCAAATAACAGCAAACAAAAAATCATGGAAAAGGATGTTTTGAAAGAAAGAATGGATGAACTCGCGAAAGGAACGTATGAAGTGACAAAAAAATTTCCAAAAGATGAGATATTCGGCATCACTTCGCAATTGCGGAGAGCAGCGCTCTCAGTTATCCTCAACTATATCGAAGGATTCGCACGAACAGGAAATAAAGAATTGAAAAATTTTCTTCAAATATCCTATGGATCGCTCAAAGAAACAAAATATCTTCTCTTTTTTTGCACAAGAGAAAAATACATGACAAATACGGATTATGAAAAACTCATGCAATTATCAGAAGAAATCGGAGCGATGCTTTGGAAAAGAATTCAAAAAATCAAAGAAAAAATCGAAAATCAAGCAACAGCAAATAAATAATTGTTAATTACTCTCTGGTTCCCCGTTAATTGTTAATTGTTGTTTGTTATCTGCTCTCTGTTAATTGCTAATTGTTAACTGTTAATTGTCTTATGTCTCTCGCACTCTATCAAGTCGTCATCCTCGCCATCGCCCTCTTCATGCTCTCGCAGGGCGTCATGAAGTACTTCAAGCACCAGAGCGGTCAGACCATCATCAAGCTCGCCGTCCGCATCATCGTCTGGGGTGGCATGGCAATCGTCGTCGCCTTCCCTGGTATCAGCAATTCTCTCGCGAAAGTCATCGGCATCCAAGGAAATGTCAATGCCGTCATCCTCACGGGATTTCTCCTCGTCTTCATGATGATCTTCAAACTCCTCTCCGCCATCGAACGACTCGAACAACAGATTACCACCGTCACCCGCAATAAGGCAATCGAAGATATCAAGATAGACTCTCACAAATAATAAAGAGATTTCATGAGACATTTCCTCACGATCAATGGAGTTCTATTTGGGTTTTTCCTCCTCATTTCCATCCTCCCCCATGAAGGAAGTTTCTTCATGCGTTCTCTCTATTCGATTTCGTCACTCTCCATCGTATTCTTCCTTTCTGGGTGGAACACCCTCACCCTCCTCTCAGCCATCCTGAAGAAAACTTTTTCGCTCTTGGAATTCCTGACACTCTTAAGCGTACTCGTCCTCATCATCCCGGCACTCATCCTCGTCATCGAATATCAGAACTTTCATCTTCTCTTCCCAACACTTCCTATCATCAATTCGTTTTTCCTCTTCCTGACCGGTATCGCATTCCTCAAATGGAACAAAGTGACAAGCCTCCCGTTTGATGTACCCGAAAAAATCGAGCAAAAACTGACGCTCAAGCTCATCGGCGCCGGAACGATTCTCTATACTGCCGTCATGGGAAGTATGGTGACCGCTTACTATCCCCTCCCCGATCTCGACCCTTACTACTGGCTCTCTCAGGCGAGGGACTATTTCACGCAAGGACGAATACCGACATTTTCCGAATCACGACCATTCTTCATTTCCTTCACCTATCTTTTCGGCATCGCCGCACATATCGACCTCTACGCTTTTTTCAAATACCTCCTCCCGCTCCTCTCAGCCCTCCTTGTTTTCCCGACCGCACTCATAGCGAGTAATTTCCGCCATCCACTCCAAAAAGCGGTCGTATTTCTCTTTCCATTCACGAGCGGCATCATCATCATCTTCCTCGCAGAATCCATTCCGCAGGCGCTCGCCAGCATACTCGCATTCTTCATCGTCGCCCTCGCCATCCACTCCAAATTCTCTTCGAATCGATTCTTTTTCTTCTTTACCGGAGTCACTATCCTCCTCGGATATTTCTTCCATGAAGCCCTCATCATCCCCCTCATCGCCTGGCTCATATCAGCCAGCTTCTCCTTCCGCACCACACTCTTCCATCTCGCACGGAGACACTCCCTCACCATCATCCTCATCGCTATCATTGTCCTCCCTTACTTCACGCATATCGGCCAATACGCGTTCAACATAACCAACACCCTCGCGAGAAATTTCTCGAACATCCATCCGAATTTCCTCTTCCCGCAAGAATATATCAATGTTGACGGAAATGCGATGGGATGGGGCGATCTCCTCGGCGTCGCCAAATACTATCTCTTCTATGTCGGACCAGCACTCTTCCTCCTTTTCTCCGTCATCCCTTTCATTAAAAAATCCGTATGGAGTCGATATTTTCTTTCGCCTGAAGGGAGATTTCTCTCGCTCACTTTCTTCCTCTTCTTCCTCATCGCGGAGATATTCCCACGCGCTATCGGCATGGCGTTTCTCCCTGATCGTGCGTGGATATTCGGAGGCGTGTTCGCGCTGACATTCTTCCCCCTCCTCTTCGAGACGCATATCGGGAAGAACAGATATCTCCTCATACTCTTCCTCATCGGATTCTCTCTCAATATCGGCGGAGCTCTCTATATCAACAACCTGAAGAAATATATCATCACTAATGAACAGCTCGTTTCAGCCGAATGGATCAAATCCAAACTCCCAGGAAACAGAGTCATCTTCACCATTGAGAGCGGTCGACTCCTCTCTTTCTTCTCCAACTCCTCGGTTATCCAAGTGAGGGATCCGAATTTCCTCTTCGACGAAACATCATTCGAAAAAGAATTCCAAGTGCGCGCGAATCCATTCTCCGAAGCAGATCAGAAGAAAGCCCTCGAATTGCTCAAGATCGCTGTGGAAAGTTTCGACACTGAGAACGCCATGGCAAATATCCATGATACGCGAGCCATCCTTAATCAACTTGAGCTCATCGAGCAGGCAAAAAGCGCGAATGAAAAAATGCTCCAAGAAAAAAGGCCTCATTATATCTACTACGCCGCACCGAGTGAGAAAAATCCCTACATCGACCGACCGTATATGAAGAAGGTAAAGAATAATGAGGATCAATTCATCTTCAGTCGCTTCCCCGATCGATTCACGAAAATTTTTTCCGATGAAAAAAATCACATCTACATATGGAAAATCCTCTAGCAACTCCTCCGCCAAAAAAGATACTCCTCTTCTCACCCTTCTCCCCCCCCCATACTGGTGGGCTAGAAAGTCACAGCGATGAATTCAATAAATATCTCTCACAAACAGGCGTTCAAATCACCGTCTTCACGCCACAACTCCCTGATGATGCGCCGATATACGAAACGCGCCATAACACCACGAACATCATCCGATTCCCCGCCTGGGAACCCCTGCATAACTATCCCCTTCCAAAGTATTGGCCCTTCTGGTGGAGCGGTGATTTTTTTCATCTTTTCAAAAATATTTTCAGGGAACATCCAGATATAGTGATCACGCGCACACGGTTCTTCTCCACCTCACTCCTCGCTGTCCTCTACGCAAAGATAAAAAATATTCCCCTCGTTCATATCGAGCACGGGTCTGACTTCGCACAATTCAATAGCGCTTTCAAGACCAAGCTCGGCGAAATCTATGACTGGACATTCGGTCGTTTCGTCCTTCGCTCTGCTGATATCCTCATCGCTAACTCTATCGCTTCCCAAACATTCGTCCACACACTCTCCGGCCGTTCTGATTGCCAAGTTATCTACCGTGGAGTAGAGATGAAAAAAATAGCAAGCATACCCCCTGCCCTGTCTTTGCGAGAAGTCTGCGACGAAGCAATCCAGACTGGATCGCCACGGTTGAAAAACCTCCCTCGCGACGACAACAAAATAATCATCACCTACCTCGGTCGCCTCATCGATGGCAAGGGCGTTATCGACCTTCTCCAGGCACTCACACACATCAATGCGGATTCCTATCAAGCATGTATCATCGGAGATGGACCTGAACTCTCTCGCCTGAAGAAATTCGCGACAGCCAATAATCTCACAGGAAACATCTCATTTCTCGGACACAGAAAATTTGAGGATGCGATCGGCATTCTCAAATCAAGTGATATCATCGTCAACCCAAGCTATACCGAAGGCATCCCCACATCCATCATCGAAGCCGCACTCTGCCAGAAGGCCATCATCGCGACTAATGTCGGCGGCACCAATGAAATCATCACTGGTGATGGTGATGGATTCCTCATCCCTCCAAAACGCCCGGATATACTGACTAAGAAACTACAGCTTCTCATCGATAATCCAGAACTTCGAAAAAGATCTGGAGAAAATGCCTTCGAAAAAGTCAGTCAAAAATTCTCCTGGGACCGCGCCATCGAGGCCTACCTTGCCCTTTTCTCCAAACTCCTCGACAATAAGAAAGGTGAGATTTGATTTTCAATCAACGGTCGTTCCGCTTTTTGATCCGCCAGCCGGCGGAGTCCGCTGATTGAAAATCGTTCATATTTTTTGGTTATTGAATTTTGGTCATTGGTTATTGAAATAATATGTGTGGCATCACTGGAAAAATATCCTTCTCTGCGAAAAATATCTCGCCTCAAGAAGTTGAGACGATGAATGATGCCATCAAACACCGTGGTCCGGATGATGGTGGTGCGTATATTTCTCCCGATGGCAAAGTGGGCCTCGGACATCGCCGTCTCTCTATCATCGATCTCTCCCCACTCGGTCACCAGCCCATGCGTTACATGGACCGATATGAAATCGTTTTCAATGGCGAGATTTATAATTTCCAAGAAAAAAGAACCTTTCTCGAAAAAGAAGGCTACTCGTTCACTTCCCATTCCGATACCGAAGTCATCCTCGCTCTCTATGACAAATACCAGGAGAAATGTCTCGATCATCTCCGTGGCATGTTCGCCTTCGCCATTTACGATGAACAGGAGAATACTCTTTTCGCCGCCCGCGATCGTGTCGGCAAGAAACCATTCAAATACTATCAGGATGAGAATGTCTTCCTGTTCGCCTCAGAATTGAAGGCTATCCTCACACAACCTGAATACGATCGAAAACCCGATTACACCGCTATCCATCACTATCTGACCCTCCAATATGTCCCTGCACCTCTCACCGGCTTCCAGGGCATCAAGAAGCTCGAACCGGGACATTATATGCATATCGATTTAAACACCCGTCAAATCGAGAAAAAGCAGTATTGGAAACTCGACTACTCTGAGAAACTCGACCTCTCCGAGGATGAGTGGAAGAAACACATTCTCGAGAAACTCGAAGAATCCGTGAAACTCCGTATGATCTCCGATGTACCAATCGGCGCATTCCTCTCAGGAGGGATCGATTCGAGCGCGGTCGTCGCCATGATGGCACAGAATTCCAATCAACCAATCAAGACCTTCACCATCGGGTTCAAAGAAGCGAAATTCGATGAAACGAAGTACGCGAGAATAATCGCCGAGAAATTCAAAACGGATCACACGGAATTTATTGTCGAACCGAACGCCATAGAACTCCTCCCGATGCTCGTAAGGCAATACGAAGAACCATTCGCCGATTCCAGCGCGCTCCCCACATATTCTGTTTCCAAACTCACACGCGATCATGTCACCGTCGCCCTCAACGGCGATGGCGGTGATGAGAACTTCGCCGGTTATAGCCGATACAGTGCATTTCAAATGTCACTCCTCCTCGATCACTTTCATTTTCTCCATAAAAATATCGGGACACCTCTCGCCAAACTCGCTGCCAACACGATGAAAAATACTTTCTTCGACCGCGTCTATCGCTTCAGCCGATCACTCTCCGAAGACTACCGGAGTCGCTACATGAATTACACCTCCTATTTCACCAACCCACAGAAAGCGGAACTCTATACCGATGATTTCAAAAGAAAAGTCTGGCAAAGTGATACATACGATCTCATCGCAAATGCATTCGATGGAAGCGGATCGACGAACCGGACAGAGCAGGCGGTCTCCGCAGATTTCAACACCTATCTCCCCGATGACCTCCTGGTGAAAGTCGACATCGCCAGTATGGCAGTCGCTCTCGAGGGGCGATCCCCCTTCCTCGATCATGAATTTCTCGAGCTCACCGCACAAATTCCATTCGACTTGAAAATAAAGGGTTTCAATAATAAAAAATATATTCTGAAAGAGGCACTCCGAGGAATCATCCCTGATGAAGTGATGTTTCGTCCGAAGATGGGTTTCGGTGTCCCGATTCAATCATGGTTTCGAAACGAGCTCAAGGACTACACGAGAAAAAAACTGCTCGATGGTCATCTCGTCAAAGGCAACCTTTTCCGAAAAGAATACATCGAGCATATTCTCGACCAGCACTGCCATACCAACATCAATTTCTCGCCCCATATTTGGGCTCTCCTTACCCTCGAACTCTGGTTCGAAGAATTTTTTCCAGAATAAGATCCCGGACGGTCGTTCCACTTTTGAGCGGTGCGACCGATTTTTTTTAATACAAAAAAAATCAGTCACCCAAATTGAGCAACTGAATCAAAAATCCTTTTGATCTTATCGACCTACCTTAACAAGCTTCTGATATTTTTCAATAAGGGCTCTTTGATCCGCGGAAGATTCACGAGCAGCCTTTGCAACAGCCTTTTTCTGATCAGAGAAACTAAAAAATTCCTTCAGAATAATTTCCTTGGCTTCTTTTTCTTTGCGATTCTGTTTTTTGAAAAGTAAATTCAACATATGCATTGATTATAACTCATCAATAAGATTCCTCAAATCCTCAGCGGAATACTCCTTAATAGAGCCCTTATTATATTGTGTTTTAAGAAAATTGTCAATACTCTGAACATCAAGACGAATAGATTCAACCTCATTCTTACCATTCTTTAAGACACAATGAATTTTGACTTGATGACCAAATTCTGCCTTTATCCTCTCGACATTTTTCTGCGAATTATAAAATTGCTCAATAAATTTCTCTCGGATGATATTTCGCCCTTCCAGATATTCCCGTGCCTTTGTAAATTCCCATGCAACCAACGGATCAAGGTAAATATAAAAAATCTGTACCTCGCGTCCCGTGCGTAATGATTTCTCGACCATACTTCGCATCGTATCATAATTCCCAAATGTCCCATCCTGTAAAAATGAAATCTCCTGCTTAAAACAATATTCTCGGATTATATCCAAACCCCTATTTGCAGCCTTCTGCACGACATGTGCATTTCCCTTGATGCCCTTTAAAATATCTGTCTTCTGATACTGCGATAGAAACTCTCGGATTTCATCAACATCAATACGAATAAAAAGCGTGTCGACAGATTCTATATCAATATTATTTTTTGCCAAAAATCGCATCAGTTTTTCATCGGTTTTATCGATAACATCCGACATGTATCTCCGGGAAAACTCAGTCTTCCCGGCACCAGGCGAACCTGCCATGAAAAAAGATATGACACTCAATCGAAGCGGTCTTTTGCTCACGATGAACTTTTCGATAAGCTCTTGCTTCCGATTTTTTATCTCCTGAATAGCTTCTTCTTGAATTTTCTTTTCTTGCTCGGTGAATTCCATGACTCTTCTATAATTTCTATGTATTCGTATTATATCAGAAACTTTTGCCCCTTTAATAAAACCTGCTGCGATGGATTGTAGATTATCAGTGCAAAAAGCAAGAATCATTCTCCCCTTCGTTTTTCGCAGAATAATATCTTACTACCTGTAAAGTGGCGGATTGCATTTAGTATTACTAAATGCCAACTATGCACAGATTTTCCCCTTTAAAACCGCTGTGATATAATGAAAAAGGTCTGAAAAGACTCTTTTTTGTAATTCAAATCCTGAAATGCCCTATGCGACGAAACCACCT
>JBATLQ010000052.1:0-2216 GCA_049289395.1 Candidatus Moraniibacteriota bacterium
CTCCTCAATATGTGCGAGTGCGAGTGCCTTCCTCTCCACCCACGGCAAACTCTTGTCCATCTCCGTCACGGAGAGCACCAAGTCTCTCACCTTTTCACCGAATCGTTCCGCTATCATCTCCGCAGTCACCTTCTTCTCATCGATACTGTCCTCGATCGTATCATGCAAAATCCCCGCGACGATGACATCCTCCGACGCGCCAGCGAGCGCGAGGATAATGCCCGCCGTAAGAGGATGCGCGATATAGGGGATATTCTTCCCCTTGCGCTTCTGTTCCTGATAGTGATTGTGCGTCTTTCCGGCGAACTTAATCGCCTTCTCGATTTTGTTCGTGTAAATCATATATTTCTATTGTACAGAAGAAAGACTCCTACGGTCAAAAAATAGTAAAGAAACTAATAAAGAAAACTGTCACCACAATTTTCATAAAAAAACCGAGGTGCGTGTTGCACGCCCCCGGAAAACCTAAGAGAAAATTCACTGGAAATACCACTCACTCCCGCCGATACTACTCCGCAATTCCCATCGGACCAGCCCAAAACGCTTCGAGAGACATCCCAGTTGCGAGTGAAAGCATGTGTCGATAGTTACCGGTCGTCTGATCAATGAGATCATCCGGCGGAATCCATGCGGGATTGGATTTGACATTCGCCGCTTCACCCGCATTACGCACGGGTTGCTTGTCGAGACTTGGAGGTGTTTTCCCTTCGGCCATCGCAGCTGCAAGTCCTTCGCTCGGCCAAAACCGACTCGAGTCCGGCGTCAAGGCCTCATCGATCAAAATCATCTGGCCGCTGGAGTCCACACCGAACTCGAACTTCGTGTCAGCCACCACGATACCCTTCGGGAGCAAGAGATTCCGTGCTCTCTGGAAGAGGAGAAGCGATGTGTCCCGAATGAATTCCGCCGCCTCCAAACCGACAAGCCGCACCGCCTCATCAAAGGGAATGTTTTCATCGTGAAGACCATACGGAGCCTTCGTCGAGGGAGTAAAAATCGCCGTGGGCAATTCACTTCCATCGATAAGTCCTGGGGGCAATTCGATCCCGCATACCTTGCCAGAAGCCTTGTAGTCCTTCAGGCCTGAGCCGGTCAGGTTACCACGCACGATCGCCTCGACTGGAAACCCCGTCGCCAATTTGACGACGATCATGTTCTTCATGAGATAGGTCGGATTCATGAATTCATTCTTCAGCTCGCGCATCGCGGATGACAGATATTTCATGACTCCACTGCCATACGCAACGAGGTGATTCGGGACATCGTAAAAGCGATTCGTAAGCCAATCAATTGTCATCGCCGTCAGCACTGCACCCTTATCGGGAATGAGTTCATTCAGAACCTTGTCAAAGATGCTAATCCGATCCGTGGCAAGGATATAGAGAAGATTGGGATGCTCCGGATTGAGGAATGTCTCCCGCGTCTTGCCGGTCGCGTAATGGATCAGGCCGCCGCGCTCCATCGCGAAAATGACATCATCGTAGAGTGCGCGTTCAGGGAAAAGTCCCTTCCGATGCTGCCGCCCATAGTGATAAGCGGCGGCGAGACTGAAGTGCTCTGGCGGTATCTGCGTCGCAAGCTTGATCTTCGGAAGGTCACCGTCAATGGCGTACTTGAATGCCGACTCAGGATCACGAAAGAATGATTCCTTGAAGACAAACTGCGAATTCGGCACCTGGATGGCAGAGAGATACGCCGCCTGACTCGCCTCTTCCGTATCGCCCTTGAGAGGCACAGCGATGAAACAGGTATGATCATTTTGGAAGTTGTTCCGCGAAATCGCATCACAGTCTCCGAAAAGTGCAGCTAGTTTCCCGGCGCACATGATGACCACATCAACTTTCTTGTCCTGGAATTGAAGGAGTAAGAACCGAAGTTGTGCAGGATTGCGATGCGCACTGCATGCCTCAACCCCGTGATCGATATGAATGACTTCGATCAAACCTCGCGCTTCAGCCATGCGAAGCCATGCGATTCCCTGGCTGATAGCAAAAAAATCTGATTTCGACCCGCAGACAACAGCTACTCGTCTTTTCGCCATGATGATTCTCCAATTTTTAACGAAAGAAAAAGAATGTGCAAAATGCACATCCTCCTACAGGCACAGACTATCAGATGATTCCCTCTCTGTCAAGAAAAATTTACATTTCATGGCTTATAAAAAGCATGAAATGGTATTTGTAGGATAATATCCGGAGAACAAAAAAGGCTGATGC
>JBATLQ010000053.1:0-1567 GCA_049289395.1 Candidatus Moraniibacteriota bacterium
GTCTTAAGGACCGACCTTTATAAAAGTTAATTATTCTACCCAATGAGTCTTTTTTATCTTCGCATCTTCTGCCTCCTGTTTCTCCTCTATTTTTTCTTTGGCGAGGTCGCGGAGTTTGTCGAGGTCATGATGCATCAGTATTTTCGCACGACCAAGGAGCGCCTCTTTCGTATTTCCCGCTGGATCCTCGATGACTTCTGCGAGGAGCACATCGAGGATGGCACCGATTTTCGGCCCGGGGGCGATACCGAGTTCCTGCATGAGGTCTGTCCCTTTGATGGCGAGCATTTTCACCGAGATGGGGTCTTTGGAAACCTTGTCAATCATGTATTCGAGGTGGCGGAGCTTGTAGGGCTTCGCCTTGGGTGTGCCGGAACCGAGGCGATCGCCGATGCGCACAGCCATGAGGTCGGGCATGTTTTCGAGTCCGACTTTCCGGACGAGTCGTCGCACCGATGCCTCGCTCACTTCCCCGACATTATAGTAGAAGAGATGATAATCGACGAGGAGCGTCGATTTTTCGATGATATCTTTCGGATAGCGGAGACGAGTGAGGATAGTTCGTGTCATGCGGGCGCCGACATGATCGTGATTGTAGAAGGTGGAGTGGAGTCCATCACCTCGTTTCGTCTTCGGCTTTCCCACATCGTGGAGGAGTGCGGCGAGGCGGACATGGAGTTTGTCCGAGGGGCAGGTTTCGAGCGCGCGGAGATTGTGTTCCCAGACGGTATAGATATGATGGAGATTCTGTCCGCAACCGATACCCTCTTCGAGTTCGGGGATGATATGGTGGAGGAGTCCGGTCGATTGCAGGAGCTCGACGCCACCCTTCGGATGCGGGGAGAGGATGATGCGTGAGAATTCATCGCGGATCCGTTCCATGGAGACATGCGTGATAAGGCTACTTGATTTTTTAATCGCCTCAAGTGTTGTGGTCTCGATTTTCCAATCTTCAGTATTCGTCATCCGCAATTCGCCATTCTTCTTTGAAGACAATTCGGCAAAGAGTCGTATGGCTCTCATCATACGGAGCGCATCTTCATTGAATCGCTCCTCGGCATTGCCGACGGCACGGATAATCTTTTGTTTTAAATCAGCTCCTCCGTTGAATGGGTCTGAAATAATCAAATCTGTTGTTTCTTGTTGCGCGGTGTCACTGGTAATTGGTAATTGGTAATTGGGGTTTTCTCCCTCAGTTACTGATTTCTGATTACTGGTTACGATCGCAGCAGCGATGGAGTTTATCGTGAAATCCCTCCGGGAGAGATCTTCCTCGAGTGTTTGCGCAAATCGTACTGCATCCGGGCGACGACGGTCGCTGTAGGTGCTCTCGATACGATAGGTCGTGACTTCGATGACATCGTGTTCGCGATCCGGTGAACCGGTTTTCAGGAATGGAATGGTTTTGACTCCCACCGTACCGAAATCATTTTCATAGAAACTGTCAGGGAAGAGTCCCTGCACTTCTTCGGGGAGGGCGTTCGTCGTGATATCCCAGTCTTTCGGCAGACGACCGATGAGGAGATCACGGACGCAACCACCGACGATATGCGCCTCGAAACCAGCC
>JBATLQ010000054.1:0-23747 GCA_049289395.1 Candidatus Moraniibacteriota bacterium
ATATGAGCGAGGTGGAATTGTTGCGCTCTACCATACATTGAATATCGATGTGGTGTATCTTTGTGCCGAAATGAAGGCGCTGGTGGCATCACTTCGTTATGGAACAACGATCAATCATCTCATTGCAACGCATCCTCAATATGCTGACGAGATACCTGAGCTGATTCAGGATTTGGTTGAACAAGGGATGGTGGTTCGATTTGATGAAGACGATGAAGCGGTTTTTATAGCGAAGAAGCAACGAGCACTATTTCCTATCGGGATCGAAACACTCTACCTACTCCTCACTGAAAGTTGCAACATGCGCTGCACCTACTGTTTCATTCTCGATGGAATGCCGGAGGATTATCGGCTTAATTCGATGAGCTGGGAAACTGCCAAGGTTGCAATTGACGCCTTTTTCGCCAATATCTGGAAAAATCCACCGATTTACAAGAAGTCCTTGAAGTCCATAAACTTCTTCGGTGGGGAGCCATTGATTAATTTTCGTCTTATCCAAAAGGTTGTCGAATATGTGGAAGCGACATATGCCGTTGAAATGGATGCTGCGGGAGAGAGCTTCATTTACTCTCTCATTACCAATGGAACCATGATTACCAGGGAGATGGCGGAGTATTTTTCGGAGCATCCGAGAATTAATGTGACAGTATCAATCGATGGCATGCAAGCAGTGCATGATCAGAAGCGCGTCTTTCGAAATGGATCTGGTTCATTTGATGACGCCCTTCGTGGGCTACACTTTCTCAAGGCGGCTGGTTGTAGCAAGATTTCACTTTCTTGCACTGTTGCTGAACATAACATGGATTATCTTGACCAGCTTCTGATGCTTCATCAAGAGTTTGGATTCCTATCGGTAAATCTTAATCCGTTGCTTGATACCGAGCAATCTCAGGTTAGCCCGGAATATATGCTGGCGGTAAATGAACGGATGATCAGTTACTTCATGAAGGCTCGTGAGGTGGGCGTATACGAAGATCGGGTAATGAGAAAAATACGCCCATTCATTTCGAAGCGTATCCACGCATTCGATTGTCAGGCTACTGGCCATCAGCTTGTTTGTTCTCCAACGGGGAGGCTGGGAGTATGTCATGAAGGTGTTGGCATGAGTAATTACTTTTTTGCCCAGGTCAGCTCAGACTTTGATTTCCATGGGCATCCCGTGATTCAGGAATGGGGCAGGAGGACTCCTCTCAACATGCCACAGTGTTATGGTTGCGAAGCAATCGGAGTATGCGGGGGAGGCTGTGCGTATGGTGCTCATTTGCGCCATGGGAGTATCTGGTCAGTTGATGATCGGTTCTGTGGTCATTCCTTAACGACGCTCCAATGGATCATTTGGGATATCTATTCACAATCACAAATCGCTTAAAGCTACTCTGTAGAGCTGTTCTTTCAACCCTCGCTGAAAAGCTTGGGTTTTTCTTTTAATGAGGATAGAATAGGAATATGATACGAGTGAGTTGTGACAAAAATTTGGATAAGCAGGTATATGTTGAATTTGCTGATTTTTCTATCGCAGGGGTAGATTTTGGTTTGAAGATAAAGAAGGATTATCCTGATATCACAAAGGAAAACTATGAATCATATATAGATGATTTTTATTTAGAAAAACAAGAGTCAATGGAGCAGTCCGTCAGGGAATTACAAGAAAAAATAGATTCCACACAAGATGCTTTTTTCGAAGCAGTGATGAATGTTTTCAAGAAAGATTTTTCAAACAACGATTTCATGGGCGCACTTTCGATATTTGATTGCAATCCGCGCTATCCGGAGAAGAATCTCTTTCAGATATATTATCGACGCGATCTTTTGGGGAAAATGGAGGTAGTGTATCACGAAACGATGCATTTCTTATTCTTCCAATTTTGCTCGGAACAGTGCGCGGACTTTATAAAAGAATATAATCCGAACAACGGACCTTACTGGAAACTTTCTGAAATCTTCAATGTTATTATATTGAATCAGCCGGCATTTCAAAATATACTTGAGAGAGAAGAGGGGCTATTTTATCCAGAATTACAAGATGCTTTGGAAATCGCGAAAGAAATTTGGATAAAAGGAGATGGCGATGTCAGATATTTCGTCGAAAATATGTTGAAACATATATGAAAACGATCGTTGCTATCGGAGGTGGGGAGTTGGGAGAATGGGAGACGCTTCCTATCGACCGGGAAATTGTTCGATTGTCGAGGAAAACGACACCGACGGTATTATTCATCCCGACGGCGAGTGGGGATTCGGAGAAGTACTGGGAGATATTTCAGCGCGATGTGAAACACCTCATGCCATAGGATTTTATTTTTAATAATGAACACTGATGTCGTGCATATTTTGTGATATTGTAAAAGGAGAGGCCCCCTCGTACGGTATTTGGGAAGATGAGAAGCATCTCGCTTTTTTGTCTATTTTTCCGAATACTGAAGGAGTGACCGTGGTTATCCCGAAATTTCACTATTCAAGTTATGCTTTTGATCTTCCCGATGAAATTCTGAGTGAATTGATGTTGGCTGTGAAAAAAGTAGCGAAATTATTGGATGCGAAGCTTGATAATGTCGGCAGGACGGCCATGGTCTTCGAGGGATTTGGTGTCGATCATATTCATGCTAAACTTTTTCCCATGCATGGGACGGCTGATATGACCGAGTGGAAACCGAGAGAATCTCTGGTAGACAAGTATTTTAATCAGTATGAGGGGTATATTTCTTCTCATGATTTTAAGAGGGCGGATGATGAGAAATTACGAGAGCTCGCGAGGAAGATACGCGAATGATTGTATACTCATTAGGTGAGGATGCTTTCGAAAAAGCTGAAAATATGTTTCAATGAAGGTATCTCATTTCCTTTCTCATTTTCTATGTCACTCCGAACCCTCATCGATCATTTCAAACATCGGAAGGCTGTCGAGATATTGACCACGGCAGATCCGGGAAAGATGCTTCATGCTGGTGATGCGAAACTCATCGGTGCGTTCCGTCGCGCGCTTCGCGTACCAGCCTATCAATCCATCCTGAAGGAGCATGGCGTTGATGTCGATTTGGTTCAGGACATCGCTTCGTATCGGAAACTCGCCCCAATCATTACGAAGGAGAGTTTCTTCCAGCCGTTCGATTTGCATGAATATTGTGTGGATGGGTCACTCGAGAATATCACTTCGTATATGACGAGCTCAGGACATACGGGCGTTTTTTCTTTCGGTGTTATTGACCGGGATCAGACTGCGACGACGACTTTCGCGACGGATTCTCTCCTGGAATATGGATTCCTCATTGATGAACAATCGACCCTCTTTATCAATGCACTTCCGATGGGGGTCCGGGTTTTTTCGACTCTGCCGGTGGTCGATGTGAGCGTGCGCTGTGATATGGCGATTGCTATTCTTCAGAAGGTATCGAAGTATTATAAACAAACCCTGATTATCACTGATCCGTATTTTCTCAAGCATCTCATCGAAGAAGGGTGTAAGAGCGGGGTGCCCTGGGCGACGCTCAATGTGAGTTTCATTACGGGCGGAGATTTCCTCACGGAACCCATGCGTCGATACCTCGAGTGGCTGACCGAGCTCAATTTTGCGAAGGCGGGAGGGCGCGTACTCATCTCTACTATGGGGGTAGCGGAGCTCGAGCTCAATATGTTCCATGAGACGCGCCAATCCGTCCTTATCCGCCGGTTGGCGTATGACGATTTGAAATTTCGAGAAGCGTTGTTCGGGGCAGAATCCCTCTCGCAGGTTTGTCCTCAATTCATGCACTATTATCCGCATCGTATTTTTCTCGAGACGGATACGGACAATGGTCACGATGATGGCGAGCTCCTCTTCTCCGTCCTCAATGACAAGGCGCGTGTTCCGCTCATGCGGTACCGGACGGGCGATAGCGGGAGACTGATTACCTATGATCGCGTCATGGAGGTGCTCCGTGAATTCGGTCATCCGGAGATGGCTCCTGATCTGAAGCTCCCCTTCGTCGCGGTATATGGTCGGACCGACAAGTTCGTTGTTTGTGATGGACATCGTATTACGCCACTTCTCGTGGAACAGGGGTTGTATGAGGATATGGATGTGGCGAAATCGATTACCGGGCAGATATTTCTCCATGTGGATGAGGGTCATGTCACGATCGAATTGCAATCGCAAAAGGGTATCGAACCGACTGATGCGCTTCGTGATCTTTGCGTCCGTGCCGCTCGGCGATACCTCCCGTGTGAGGTGCCGGTCACGCTGTACAAATACCAAGAGTATCCACATGGCATGGATTTCGATTTCGAACGAAAGATTGCCAAAGTGTAGATGCTTTTTTGGGTTCAAATTCTCGTGCGGTCGTGGATTGAAAAATATCAGGAAAAGAGATATACTACGGTGTATCTCTTTTTGTTTGCGTTCCTATGGCTTCGTGGTGGCGGACAATCGAAAAGCGCTTGACAGAGTCTTTTTTCCAAAATTGGACCCATGATATTGGTATTGACCTCGGGACGGCGAATACCCTGGTGTATGTTCGGGGTAAAGGTATCGTCGCGAATGAGCCCTCGGTCGTGGCGGTGAATAAGCGGACAGGGCAGATCCTCGCTATCGGGCGGGAAGCGCGGAAAATGGTGGGGCGCACGCCGGGACATATCGTGGTGACACGCCCACTCGTCGATGGCGTCATCAGTGATTTCGAAGTGACCCAGCAGATGCTCCGGTATTTCATCAGCAAGGTGAGTGCGACGCAATCAATGCCATTTCTGCGACGACCCCGCGTACTCATCGGTATTCCATCGGGCGTGACGGAGGTGGAGAAACGCGCGGTCATCGAAGCTGCACTCGGTGCCGGTGCACGGGAGGCATTCCTCATCGATGAGCCGATGGCAGCAGCGATCGGCGCACGACTTTCCGTGACGGACGCGAGTGGCAACATGGTGATCGATATCGGTGGCGGGACGACGGAGATCGCGGTCATCTCGCTTGGAGGAGTCGTCATCGCACGGAGCCTCCGTATCGCTGGGGATGAGATGAATGAAGACATCGTGCGGTATTGTCGTGATGAATTTAATTTGCTCGTCGGGGAGCGGACGGCCGAGGAGGTGAAGATCGCTATCGGGAATGCCTACCCGCAGAGGGATCCCTTGTCGGCACCGGTGCGCGGGCGAGATCTCGTGAGCGGACTCCCGAAAGAAGTGGTGATAACGGGGGATCATGTCCGTGATGCGCTCTCTCGCTCTATTCGGATTATTGTCAACAATGTGAAGACGGTTATCGAAGAGACACCGCCGGAACTCCTCTCGGATATCATGCAGAGAGGGATTATCCTCGCGGGTGGGGGCGGGCTCATCCGCGGACTCGACAAACTCATCGCGAATCAGACGGGTATACCGGTGCGTATGATGGAGGATCCGCTGACAGCGGTGGTACGGGGAACGGGAATCGTCCTCGAGGATATGGATCACCTGGGGGATGTGCTCCTCGATGAGAATGGACGACATCAATATGTCGCTCCACGATAATATTTCACTTCTATGAGAAGAGGGTCACGACTTCAATCATCGAAATTTCTTTGGGTGATACTCTCTCTCACCTCTCTTTTTCTCCTCTCCTTCTTGCTTCCACGAAATTTTTTTCTGCCATTTCGTTTCGTTTTTCAGACGGTGATCACTCCCTTTGAAACAGTTTTTTCTGGTGTCGGGTTTTCCTTGCGGGATTTCGGCGGGACGATTTCCTCTATCGGTGATTTGAAGCAGGAGAATGCGCGATTGAATGAGGAGAGAGTGAAATGGCATGCGGATGAGGCAATGCTCCTCGATATCCAAAAAGAAAATGAGGAACTCCGAAAGGAACTCGCTCTGCCACTCCGTACGAGATTTACGACACAGGTCGCGACTGTCATCGCGCGGGATCCGGCAGTGCGTGGAAAGTGGATATTTATCAATGTCGGTTCATTTCGGGGCATAGAGGCTGGTATGGCAGTCGTCGCGGCTCCTGGCGTGATGGTAGGTGTCATCGATGAAGTCTATCTGCAGTCATCACGAGTGAAGCTCCTCTCTCATCCGGAGAGCGCCTTGCCGGGTCGGATCGCCGGTCAGAATACGCGTGGTATCGTGCGTGGGGAATATGCTCTCGGGATGATGCTCGGAATGATATCCCAGGCAGATACGGTGAAGAATGGCGATTCAGTGGTGACGGATGATTTGGAGCGAAACATTCCGAGTGGACTCCTCATCGGTACTCTACAATCGTTGCAATCCTCAGTTGATCACCTCTTTCTCGAATCGACCGTGATGTCGCCGATCCAAAGTGATTCGCTCCGATTCGTCTCGGTGCTCAAGGCGGAAGAGAGTTCCAAGGAGTAATGTATCTTCTATGAAAAAGATAGTGCCTGCCATCGGTATCATCGCGCTCCTCCTCCTGCTCGAAATTTCCTGGTCGGGCTTTTTTTCCTTCCAGGAGCGATCGTATTTTTTCCTTTTTTCTTTCCTCGCTCTTTCCGTTCTACGGAGAGGATTCCTCGCTGCGTTGCCGATGAATATCATGACACTCGTTCTCTTCGAGGGGGTGACACAATCAGTTATCGGTTCACTTTCCTTGTACGGAGTGCTGTTTTCTTATGGCATGAGCTTTCTCCTCCGGCGCCTCCATCTAGAATATGGCGGAGAGAAAATTTTTCTCGCCCTCGTGGCGGGTACTGGTATGGCACTCTATCCACCCGTGGCACTCTGGTATGCGCATTCCTTTCGAGATTTTCCGTTTCATCTCTTTCTCGACTGGTCATTTTTCCAAAATATTCTCATCGGAGGGGTTGTTTTCCTCATCATGCTCCGATTCTCCTCTCGATTTCAGCAGGAACCATTACCTCTTGGTGATGCATTTTTGAAATAATACCTATGTTTTTCAATTCCAACAATCATCATGAGAGGTGGCGTGGCG
The DNA here is from genome assembly GCA_049289395.1 of Candidatus Moraniibacteriota bacterium. Lineage (GTDB taxonomy): Bacteria > Patescibacteriota > Minisyncoccia > Moranbacterales > UBA1568 > CAYTED01. The sequence goes on from JBATLQ010000054.1 coordinate 6,896, forward strand.
AGAGCACGGAAATCGATGATGCTGTATTGACGGCGACGGAGAAAGGGGCGGCGCATATCGAATGGCCCCTCAATCGCGCTCTCATGAAGTATGGTTTTCTTGTTGGTCTCGCACTGCTCGGAGTCCTTTTCCTGCGGGTGTTCGACCTCTCCATACTGCAGGGAGAGAGGTATCGATCCATGGCGGAGCGCAATAGCGTGCGACTGATTCCTCTTCCGGCACCGAGAGGGATTATTTTCGACCGTTTCGGTGTGCCGTTGGTGCATAATGTGCCGAGTCTCGATGCGGTGCTCTCCCCCTATGATATGCCGAAGGATGCTTTCAATCAGGAGAAACTTCTTTTCGCCACGAAGGATATGTTCGGTCTCGAGGAGGATTTCCTCCGTGCTGGTTTCGCACAGGCGAAAGCGAAGCCCGATCAACCATTACTCCTCAAAGAAAAAGTGTCGCAAGAAGAATCTCTCCGATTCCTCGCTCATGAAAAAGAAATGAATGGGGTGATTATACAGAAAACAGCGCAGCGGTTCTATGATGACGGACTCATATTCTCTCATATCTTGGGGTATGAGGGGAAAATTCGGCAGGATGAATTGGCAGATCGACCTGAGTATTTGCCGACGGACGGCATCGGTCGTCAGGGAATAGAGAAGCAGTATGAGTCGGTGCTTCGCGGTGGACGAGGATTCCTGCGGGCGGAAGTGGATGCGCTCGGTCGGGTGAAGCGGGAGCTCGGGGTGCAAAATCCAAAGAGGGGTGCTGATGTCACCCTGCAAATCGACGCGGGATTGCAGAAGAAGCTTTTTGATTCTTTACAGTCGGAATTAGATGCGGGTGGGATGAAATCTGGTTCGGCGATGGCGATCGATCCGAGGGATGGGAGTGTGCTCGCGCTCGTCAGCATTCCTTCGTATGATAATAATCTCTTTGCGGAGGGAATTGGCACGGAGGCATACAGAAATCTTTCGGAGGATCCATCGAAGCCACTTTTCAACCGTGTGATAGCGGGAGAATATCCTCCAGGATCGACGATCAAGCCGGTTATCGCGGCGGCGGCACTCTCAGAAGGAGTGGTTACGGATCGCACGGCTATCGAGAGTCGCGGTGGAATCAGCGTTGGGAGCTTCTCTTTCGGCGATTGGAAGGCGCATGGGTTCACAGATATCCGTCATGCGATTGCAGTATCGAGCGATGTGTATTTCTATTCGGTGGGTGGTGGGTACGGCAATATCAATGGTCTTGGTATGGTGCGGATGAAAAAATACGAGCAACTTTTCGGGTATGGATCTCTCTCTGGCATCGACCTCCCAGGGGAACAGAGTGGACTCCTTCCGGATCCAGAATGGAAGAAAGAAAAATTAAACGAGCGGTGGTATGTTGGTGATGATTATCATGCCGCCATCGGGCAAGGATTCGTTACGGCGACACCACTCCAGGTCCTGAATGCGGTCGCGACGATCGGCAATGGCGGGACGCTCTACGAGCCACATATCGCGAGGTCATTTCGTGCTTTGGATGGCACGGTCGTCAATGTCCCTCCAGTCGCCAGAGAGACGAATGTCGTGACCTCGGATATCCTCCGGATTGTCCGTGAAGGTATGCGTCTCACCGTGACGGAGGGGACGGCGCAGTCGTTGGGAACACTCCCGGTTGCAGTCGCAGGGAAAACCGGTACGGCGCAGTTTCAGAATAACTTTGACCATACGCATGGGTGGTTCGTCTCATTCGCCCCGTTTGATCATCCGACGATCGCCCTCATCGTCCTTGTGGAGGGTCAGGGTGAGAACGGGTATCATGCCGTACCGGTGACGAAGGCCGTCTACCAGTGGTATTTCACGGAAGGAGCCGGAGCGAAACAATAGTTCAAAAGGTGCGGGATTGACATGCAGTGTCATTCTGTTACTATGGTGGAGATATAATTCATTTTGAATGGCAGTCTCCTTTTTTGGGAGTTTTCTTTTGTCTCAGTGGTTTTTTGAAGTAGAAAGAGAGAGGCGGGTAATTTCGTAAATGAACAAAGACATGCCAAAGATTTTGACGAAGGATGGGTACAAGAAAATCGAGGACGAACTCGAGATGAGAAAAATCGCCATGCGCCAGGAAATCGCGAGTGCTATCAAGGAGGCGAAGGAACAAGGTGACCTCTCGGAGAACGCCGAGTACAGCGAGGCGAAACGACGACAGAATGAGAACGAGAGTCGTATCATGGAGCTGGAGGCGACCCTGAAGGATTCCATCGTCGCGATGCCGAAATCGAGAGTGTCTGGTGTGCAGATGGGATCGACGATTACCGTAAAGGTCTCCGGCAAGGAGCGTGTCTTCGTTATCGTCGGATCCAATGAGGTCGATCCGGCAAAGGGGTTGATATCGAATGAGTCTCCACTCGGTCGTGCCTTCATGGGACATGACAAAGGCGAGACGGTGGAAGTCGAAGTGCCCGCAGGAAAATTGAAATACGAGATCGTCTCTATCGCGTAAATGTTCCCTTGCCTTGATCTCCGAAAGAAGTTGTTCGCGTGACAGCTTCTTTTGTTTTGAAAAAACTTTGATATGACTAATGATGCTGAGAGTTGCCTGAAAGTAGAAAAATAGGTAGAGTAGGGATATATGCCCAGCAATAAAGATTCGAAAGGGTTTTTGCGAGCGTGTATATGCGGTAGGTAAATAGAAAATAATTATTCGAATTTTTATTGCCGGGTATGCGAGAAGATATACTCCGTGTGAAGCGGGAAAAATTGGAGCGGTTGACGAGTGCTTTCGGAACGGCGTATCCGGAAGTGGATGTTCGTTCTCATACGAATGCTGTGGCATTGTCCCGATTTGACGAATTGTCAGGGAATGAAGAAATCGTAACGCTTGTCGGACGCGTACGATCACTTCGGGTCATGGGGAAGATCGCTTTCGTCCATATCGAGGATGGCACGGCGAAGATTCAAGGATTTTTTTCACTGGAAAAATTGAATGACCAATTTGCGGTGTTCAAGGAGAATGTCGAGATTGGTGATTTTATTTCTTTCTCGGGTGTTTTATTTTTGACGAAGCAGGAGGAAAAGAGCGTGCTCGTATCCGAATGGAAGGTGCTCGGAAAGTCCATGCTTCCGCTTCCCACGGAATTTTATGGATTGAAGGATGAAGAGGCGCTGCTTCGTCAGCGGTACCTCGACCTCGCGATGAATCCAGAGACGCGGGAATTGTTTCGCAAGAAAAATGTTTTTTGGCAGACGATACGGCAATTTCTCGGGGGTCGGGATTTCCTCGAAGTGCAGACGCCCGTTCTCGAGCATGTTCCGGGCGGTGCTGAGGCGGAGCCGTTCGTGACTCATCACAATGCGCTTGATCAGGATTTCTTCCTGCGCATCTCGCTCGAGCTCGCACTGAAGCGATTGCTCGTCGGTGGGTATGAGCGTGTGTTCGAAATAGGTCGCGTCTTTCGGAATGAAGGGATCGATCGGGAACATTTGCAGGAATTCGACCACATCGAGTTCTATGCGGCGTATATGAATTTCGAGGAAGGAGTCGCGATGGTGGAGGAATTGTATCGGGACATCGTCCGTGCGGTCGCCGGGAGCACGCTTCAGACCGAGTGGGAGGGCGAAGTGATCCACTGGGACCGACCATTCGAGCGAGTGGATTATTTCGAGGCTTTCGAGAAGGAAACGGGACTGAATTTGTCGGAGGATATTTCCGTGGAAACGCTCCGTGCCAAGGCTGACGAGCTTCATATCAAATACGAGGCGAGCTATGGGAAGGGGCGGATGATCGACACGCTGTACAAGAAAACAGTTCGTCGGAAACTCATCCAGCCGTGTATGCTCGTCGGGCATCCGATAGAAGTGTCGCCACTCGCGAAGATCGACCCGCGCAATCATCGTCGCGTCCTTCGTATGCAACCGATCGCCTGCGCGAGTGAGCTCGGGAATGGCTTCGCGGAACTCAATGACCCGATCGATCAACGCGTGCGTTTCGAAGAGCAGATGAAGCTCCGTGCCGCAGGGGATGCCGAAGGGATGATGCTCGATGAGGACTTCCTTACCGCACTTGAATATGGCATGCCACCAGCTTTCGGCTTCGGCATGAGCGAGCGATTCTTCGCCATCCTCATGAACCGCTCCATCCGCGAGACGGTGATTTTCCCGCCGGTGAAAAGTAAGGAGGTTTAATAGGTATAAACGAAAAGAAGTGTGATTGAGTTTTTAGACGGGGTTTCCCAGTACGCAATCCCATTTTTTACGCTTATTGGAATATTTCTGATTGCCCGCAAAGTCAAATGGGGTTTTCTTTTCGCACTCCTCGCTCAGCCGTTTTGGCTGTTTACCTCGTATGTACATGATCAGTGGGGTGTATTTTTGAATACAGTGATCTATACGGGGATTGTACTGTGCGGAGTGTACAATTGGTTTTTCGGAAAACAGAATTCTGTCGTTACTCCTATCGACAAGATTCAGGAAATAGGATAAATTGGCTTTACTTGGTCGCATAGTTCAGTTGGTTAGAATGCTGCATTCACATTGCAGAGGTCCCTGGTTCGAGTCCAGGTGCGACCACAAGATGGATTAGCTCAGGCTTGCCCCGTCACCTCTTTCGGAAAAGGTGACGGGGTGAAGTTAGAGCACGGCATTCACATTGCCGGGGTCACTAGTTCGAATCTAGTATTGCCCACAAGAAGTTGCCATGATATAGGTCATACTTGTTTTGTTAGTAGATAGGGATTGTTGTTTATTTGGTGCGGGGCAGGTTGCCGGGGTCCCTGGCTTGTCCCGTAACATTTGTAAAATTGTTACCGGGATTCGAATCTAGTATTGTCCACAGCAAGGGGGATGACAAGAGCAAAAAAACGGAAGGAATTTGATGAATGTATTATGATTCGACACATTACGATTACGGCGGAGCATTTTCGTCAGTATAGACAAAGGCTCGGTTTTTCGAATCAAGCCGATGTGAAGGATTTTTTCGGCGCAAAAGATATTACACCAACGGTTGATTTCAACTATATCGCTCTTCTGAATGAGCGATTATATGACATGCTCGATAAAATAAACGCGGTCGTTTCAGAAGAAGTCAGAATTGAGGATCTCGAGGCTTTCAAGAAAGAACATATTGACAGAACTTTTGAAATAATGAAGGCAAATAACATTTTGCCTGTTTTGAATAATCAAGGGAGGCGACCAGAACAAGTATATTATAATTGGATGAGGGGCTTCGTGCTTTCAAATTATTTTCTGAAAGCACTCGGGCTTATTTTTGAGGTGGATACTTCAGAAATAGATTTGATTGGTGATGATGACCTGAAAAGTATCGAAACATTCAAGCGGACACCGAAAGCGGATTTGGAAATCAGATTACATGAGAAGGAAAAGATGAGGATCGAAATGCAATCCGGTTTTACAGGAATGAACGATATAAAACAACACAAGGTACTGGAGGCAAAAAGAGTTTTTCGTGATTTGGGTATTCACACTGTAGCCATTCATTTCGATCTCTATAATGGTCAAGTGGCTTTTATGAAGTTGGATGAGATAGAAGATGATAGTGTCAGCTGGATTACAAGAGTCAACCTTGATGAAGGTCTGGTTTGGAATATAGACCAAAACTTTTTCTTCTGGGGCTTAGGTGGTACACCTCCGTCATATCATCAGATTATGGAAAAATATTACACCTAGACTATGAAAGAAGAATTTCAAAAAGCGATGCTTATAGGCATGTATTTGTCAAAATATGATAAGCAAGCCTTGGATATTCTTGGTTTTGAGAGTTTTACTGAAGCGTATAATACGATTGGCTTGGCAATAAATGCCAAGCCATTATCAATACGCAATTATAGAGATGAATTTGACCCTGTTTTTCCAAATGAGAGAAAGGGCTGGCACAAAAGACCTATGTTTCAGACAAGAGTCGAGATGCTGAATAAGTATAAAGATTTGAGCTTGGAAGCGTTTACAAGTCTAGTAAAAACCATTATATATCAAAATCCTGCTATCAATTTGATCGAAGAAAAAATAGAATCTGAAGAAGATAAATCAAGGACTTTTGCAAAAAGACTTATTACTGGACAAGCGGCCGAACAGTATTTCAGAGACAATTACCAGTCCGTGCCAGATTTTCAAGGTTTGGTTTATGAAGAGACAACTCAACTCGGCTGTGGGTTTGATTTTAGAGTTTTGCACGATACGGGGTTTTATGCAGTTGAGGTCAAGGGTCTCGAAAAGGCTAAGGGGGCTATAGGATTAACCGATAAAGAATACAGAACTGCTTTCTATTTGAAAGAGAGTTATTTTGTTTTTTTAGTAAAGAATTTTATTGAGATGCCAGGGCATAATCTTTTTCAAAATCCAATTTTTTCACATGAGTTGGATTTTGTAAAAAATGAAAGAATAGTGAAGCAAGTGAGTTGGAATGCATCGATATAGATTATTTTCAAGTGATGAGATAAGTGTACCGAAAAGTTAGATCATGCGAGTGCATGTATAACAAAAAACATATGACTTTTCTCGAAAAATTGACAATCGTGATGGGGATACTGATGTCGCTTGCTTGCTATCCGCAGGCGTGGCGAATTTTCCGGACGCGATCGGCGGAGGATGTCTCGCTGTGGTCGTTCGGATTTCTCTCACTTGGGACGACGACCTGGCTCCTCTATGGAGTGGCATCGGGACGGTTGCTCGTCGCGGCGGGATTTCTCTTCGCCGCTCTCGGATCATGGCTCGTCTTCGGACTCACGCTCGCGTATCGCAAGGATGATCGTGATATCGCGAATGAGAATATCGGGTAGACTGATGCAAGAGGTGAGAAGATAGAGTTGAGGAAGGAGGAATTTTTTACATCGCGGAGGTACTTTATTTCAGCGGACACACCGCTCCAAAAGCGGAGTGACCGTTGAAATAAAGTACCGTTCTATGAGCGCGAGCGGTTGTTCCGCCTGCGGGCGGTGCAACCGCTGTTTGAGGTTTTTCTGAGTCTTTTTTTGTTTGACTTTGATTCTTGTAAAAGGTATTCTTTTCTTGTGCCATGTTTTTTTTGTTTCTATTTTCTAAACTCTAATCTCTAATCTCTTCCCTGTTATGCTCGACATCCAATACATCCGTGACCATCAGGAAGAAATAAAGAAAGCGATTATCGGGAAAAATCTCTCGCTGGATTTGGGACTGCTCCTCGCCAAAGATGAGGAGCGCATGAAACTCATGCGAGAGCTCGAAGAACTCCGGTCGCTGAAGAATGATATCAATGACCTCATCGCGAAGGCGGCGACACCGGAAGAGCGGGAGGAAATCATTACGAAAGGAAAAGAAATCAAGGAGAAAATCGATGCCCTCGAACCAGTCTTTCGACTCGCGAAAGAGGCTTTCGATACACTTATGGTGCAGGTGCCGAATCCGCTTTCACCCGATACTCCCGTCGGGAGGAGTGAGGATGAGAATGTAGAAGTGTCGCGATCTGGTGAGTTACCAGTGTTTAATTTCGAACCGAAGACGCATATTGAACTCGGGAAAGCATTGGACATCCTTGATCTCGAACGAGGTGTGAAGGTCGCCGGGTATCGCGGATATTATCTGAAGAACGAGGGCACACTCCTTGTCATGGGACTCATGATGTATGCCATCCAGAAAATGGTCGCCAAGGGATTCCTCCCGATGATTCCGCCAACGCTCGTGAAATCATTTCCGCTGTATGGATCAGGATATTTCAAGGGGAGAGGATATGATTCGGAAGTTGATGAGATCTATCAGGTAGCGACACCCGAGAAAGAAGCCGATGGGAAGATAAACAAAGAAGAAAAGTTTCTCGTTGGGACAGCAGAACCATCACTCCTCGCGTATTATTCCGGCGAAGTGCTTGACGGTGCGTCGCTCCCTATCAGGCTATCGGGATTCAGTCCATGCTATCGGAGTGAGATCGGATCCTACGGCAAGGATACCAAGGGCATGTATCGCGTGCATGAGTTCTTCAAAGTAGAACAAGTAGTGCTCGCTCCAGCTGATCCTGAAGTATCGAATGCGTTGCAGGAAGAGATGCTCGCCATATCAGAAGAGATGCATCGTGAACTGGGGCTTACTTATCGGAAGCTCGCAATCTGTTCGGGGGATATGGGTGCTGGCAAGTACCGCCAATTCGACCTGGAAGCATGGATGCCGGGGATGAAGCGATTTGGTGAAACTGGATCTGCATCGAACTTCCTCGATTGGCAGTCGCGTCGCCTCGATGTGAAATACAAAGATGCCGTGACCGGCGAGCGGAAATTCGTTCACATGGTGAACAATACTGCGCTCCCAAGCCCGCGCATTTTCATCGCCATCCTCGAGACTTATCAGCAGGCAGATGGCTCCATCGTCATCCCAGAAGTCCTCCGCCCATTCGTCGGGAAAGACAGAATTGTGGCGAAGAAATAAACAAATAACGATAAGCAGAGACAGCACGCTCGTCATGGCTCGATGCTTGATTTTATTTGGTTTTTGTTGTTTACTGATTAATGTTGTCTGTTGATTGAAAATCCGGGTGCGTAGCTCAGTCGGTAGAGCAGTGGCCTTTTAAGCCAACGGTCGAGGGTTCGATTCCCCCCGCACCCACCATATTCCTTTTTCAACTATTTTGTGGGGCAGAACTTACAAGGAAATATCTGGAAGTATACACTGATACTTATCGCGAATAAGCGTATTTTCGTGGCAATTCTCGGAGTATACTATCTCACTATTCCAGATGTGACGGCGCAGACTATCGGGATTCTTTTGCTCATAGGTCAGATAGCGGGATTTCTTTTCGAGATTCCGAGCGGGTATGTATCGGATAAAATAGGGCACAAAAAGGCACTCGTCGTATCGAGGGTATCGATGCTTGGCTCCACGGCACTTTTTCTTCTTGCGAGCAATACGATGTTTCTCGCCTTGGGAGGAGTATTTCTTGCCATCTCGAATGCTTTTCAAAGTGGGACGGGGAGCGCATTTATGCATGAGACACTTCGCGGATTGAAGCGAGAGCATGATTACACACGGATCATGGGGAAAATAAGTTCGATTGGATTCGCAGTGCCGATTATTTTCATGATGACAGTGCCATTCCTCGTCAGCATCAGTTACAAGCTCCCCTTCATAATTTCTTTGGTCACAGATACTGTCGGTTTGTTCGCGACGCTCGCTCTCATTGCGCCGAAAGTTTCACCAGAACATGTTGAAGAAATCAGGGCGACGAATTTTTGGCAGGTAATACGGGAAGGGCATCGACTGCATTTTTTCGTATTTTCTCTTTTTTCGGGAATTATCAGCGGTGTATTTTTTGCCGTAGGAGGTTTCCGTTCCCCGTATCAATCATTTCTCGAGATACCGGTTATTTGGTTCGGTGTCCTGTTCGGGTTGGGACGGATGGGTGCCTCACTTATGCTCGCGTATAGCGGAAGGATGAAACAGACGATGACGGTGTTTTCATTTTATCGATTTGAGCTTATCCTCTACACGGTACTCTTATTTTCTCTCGGTGTGGCGACGACTTGGTGGGTGGTTGCGGGTGTGTTCCTCGTCTCCAATGCATTTCAGTGGGGACTGAGTCGAATTGATGAGGGGTATCAGATGGATATTATCAAGACGAGCAAATTCAAGGCGACACTCCTTTCGGTTGGCGCACAAATGGAACTTCTGATCGGAGCAGTTGCTAGTTTCGGTCTCGGTTTCGCTATCGAACATCTTTCGTATCGGTATGGATTTTTCTCTCTCAGCGTAGTTTTCGTAGCCTTTCTTCTTCCTTTGTATATTTTCATCGCAAAGCGGTACAAAAATGATCCCCATTTCGCGCTTTGAAACGCATCGGACGGCTATGGTATAATAGAACCGACTCCTTATCATCATTTTATGAAACACCTTTCTTCGCTATTTGCAGTTTCGCTCATCGCGGTCGCTCTGTCGGGATGCTCGCTCTCCGGCAAGGGAGGGAAGGATGGATCCATCGCCATTACTGGTGCATCAGGGAGTATCCTCAAATCAACCGACGGAGGAGAAACCTTCGCCGCGAAGGTAAAGATCGATGACCAGACGGTACTCCCCGCATCGGATATCCTCACGCTCTCTTTCGACCCACAGAATCCGTCCATCATCTATGCGGGTACGGAGGCGCATGGTATTTTTCGTTCATGGGATGGTGCAGAGCATTGGGAACGGATCGTTTTCCCTCCGACGCGCGTCTTCGGCATCATCGCGGATTTCAAGAATTCCGAACGACTGATTGCGACCGGCGTCTGGAAGAAGGTGGGGAAGATTTACGAGAGCACGGACAGTGGCAAGAATTGGAAAGAAGTCTATACGGAGCCGGGCGAGGGGACGGTGGTGACATCCATCATCCAGAGTCGGCTCAATCCCGATGTCGTGTACGCGGGGACGAGTGGTGGAGTGATCCTGCGAAGTGATACGCGCGGTGAGACTTGGCGGAACTTCGGAGTTGCCAAGGGTCCGGTCACCGATATCTACCCGCATCCGAGTCGTGGTGATGCATTTATCTCGGCGGTGTACAATATCGGCGTTATCCGGACGACCGATGGCGGGAAGAAGTACGACGAGAGCGAGTCGGCAGACTTCCCTCCGAACCCACGGGTTGGGGGACAGAATATGACTTCGGGGAGCATCCTCACCATCGCGGCGGATCCCATTCGTCCGGAAGTGCTCTATGCCGGCATGCAGGGGGGTATGTATCGCACGGAGGATTATGGCAAGACCTGGAAGAATATCGACATCATCGAAAGTTCGCGGAAATTTCCGATCCGTGCCATCTCTGTCAATCCGACGAATGCAAATGAAATCGCCTATTCGGCAGGAGATACTTTCTATCGCTCGCGGGATGCCGGCAAGAGCTGGCTGACGACGCGCCTCCAGTCCGACAAAGCGGCGAGCGTCATCGCGTATGATTGGCGGAATCCAGCTACTATTTATGTCGGGCTTCGAAAATTCAAGTAATTAAAAACTATATGATCAAAGAACATATCGAATCGAATCGGGAACATTTCGAATCTGCAGTACTGCATTTCGAAGAAGAAGCCGGGAAACTCCGCACGGGTCGTGCCAATCCGGCGCTCGTCGAAGGACTCCTCGTCGATTACTATGGTGCGAAGACTCCGCTCAAGCAAATCGCGACCATCTCGACTCCCGAGGCTCGGCAAATTCTCATCCAGCCCTGGGATCGCGGTGCGATCGTCTTCGTCGAGACCGCAATCCGTGAATCAGATCTCGGACTGAATCCAGCGAATGATGGTACGGCGATACGCGTGGTACTCCCAGCGCTCACGGAGGACAGGCGGCGTGACCTGGTGAAGGCGCTCAATCAGCGGGCAGAAGATGCGCGTATCTCGGTGCGGAATACGCGCGAGGAAATTTGGCGACAGATCCAGGAGTGGGAGAAAGATGGATCTATCGGGGAGGATGACAAATTCCGTGGCAAGGAAGATTTGCAGAAAGTCGTCGATGAATACAATGCCCGCCTTGAATCCCTTCGGGAGAAGAAGGAAAAGGAGATACTGACCGTATGACTTGGTCATGAGCAACTGGTAATTTGTAATCGGTAACCAGAGAGAAACACTTCTTTTTAATTACTGATTTCCAGTTACAAGTTACTCATCAGTGGTTGTAGGTGTAAATAAAAAGGACGATACTTCGCGATAAATAAGACAATATGTTACTAACGGTACTGATCTTCATCATCATCCTCGGGCTCCTCGTCTTCGTCCATGAAGCGGGGCATTTCCTCGTCGCGAGGTGGAACGGCATCAAGGCAGAAGAGTTCGGTTTCGGTTTCCCACCACGGGCAGTCGGTATCTACATGGACGACGAATCGAAGTGCTGGCGGATACTGATTGGAGAAAGGGAGGTTATTTTGCCAAAGATACTCCGATCGATTGTGGAAATATTCGTACCAGTATCCATCGATCCATTTCGTGATGATTCTGAGCGTCGTCTGGAAATCAAGAATACGATCTATTCATTCAACTGGCTCCCGCTCGGTGGATTCGTTCGTATCAAGGGTGAGGATGGGCATAGCCACGATTCGGATAGTTTCGCGGGGAAGTCTGCTTGGATCCGGGTGAAGGTGCTCGGCGCGGGCGTATTCATGAATTTCATCTTCGCGTGGCTCCTCGTCTCGCTCGTCCTCATGATCGGCTTTCCGCAGGCGATCGACTCGACGAATCGCGCGCAGTATCCGGATACGAAGATCTATATCACCAATGTCCTCCCGAATACGCCGGCCGCGCAGATGGGTCTTCAAGCAGGGGATCAGGTAATGTCTCTCGATGGGACTGCTGTCTCGAGTCTCGAGCAGGTAAGTAAGACCGTCAAGGAAAAGCAAGGAACGGAAATCACGATAGAAGTAAATCGCCTCGGCAAGAAACTCTCGCTCCAGGGGACGCCACGCGTCGTGCATCCAGACAATGAAGGTGCGCTCGGTATCGGATTTACCGAGACAGCCATCGTGAAATTCGGATTTTTCCGCGCGTTCTATGAGGGTGCGCTGAATACTTTCGAGATGACCCGGCAGATCATCTTCGCCCTCGGTCGTATGATCGGTATGCTCTTCGGCGGGGATCGGGTAGCCGTCGATGTGACCGGACCCGTGGGTATCGTCTATATGACCAAGCAGATGAGCGATCTCGGCTTCGTCTATCTCCTCCAGTTCGCGGCGATACTCTCCATCAATCTCGGCATCGTGAATATCCTCCCATTCCCCGCGCTCGATGGGGGACGCATCTTCTTCATCCTCCTCGAGAAATTGAAGGGGCGACCGGTCACGCAGAAAGTCGAGATGGCACTCCATCAAATCGGTTTCATGCTCCTTCTCCTCCTCATGGCGATCATCACGGTCCGGGATTTCTCTCAATTTCAACTGCTCGAAAAACTCAGTCGAATTTTCTAGATTTGGGAAAATAAGAACAAAACACCGAAAAGCCTCGTCCGAGAACGAGGCTTTTTCCTTTTCAATGGGCGCTTGACCCACACACCTATCTGGCACCGGTAGAGCATTGGATAATAAGCGGTTATTGCCTTGATGGAGGTCAAATGGTTATATATAGCACTTCTGCGCTTTTGGCGCTGTGCCACAAAAGAGTACAGCGCGTGGGGCTTGACCCCGCACCTATTTAGCACTTAAGAGGATTTCAAGTATGACAAATGCTTCGAGTTTTCAGTGGTGTAAGTACCAAATAAGTTGCTTCCTTGCGCCTTTGGCGCTGTGCTAAATAGGTGCGGGGTTGACAAAAGAGAAAATATCTGCTATTATCGCGTGTTAGTAATTGTGACCAATTATATATGAATATGCACGACATTATTTTCGAATTGAAGCGGAAAACGGGACTCATCCTCTTTTCCGGTGTGGTGGTTTCCATCATCGCATTTTTTAGCCTGCTGATGTTTCAGCTGGCATATCGGGCGGACATTGATTTCATCGTCTCGCCGAAGAACGCGATGGGGACAGACTATTATTCTTTGTCTCGATCTTCCGAGTATCTCGGGAAGGCTTTGGCGCAGATCGTGGTCAGTGAGAAATTCATGGAAGCAGGATTCGATTCCGGTCTCGTCGATCGCACGGAGTTTCCGGTCGATAAGAAGGATCGTTTGAAGGAATGGAGTGATACGGTGAGCGTATCTCGTGGTTCCGAAGGTGGCATGCTCCATGTACGAGTACTTGCCAAATCAAGCCGGAGTGTCGAGCGGACAGCGAAGGCGGTCACGGATATTCTTTCGAACAATGCGACAGACTTTCTCGGGAGTGGATCCGAAGTGGATATCCGCATTCTCTCGGGGCCGATCGTCGATCGCAATCCTTCTCTCGCCGAACTCGCTTTCGGTACGATTGGTGGCTTCATCCTCGGTGCATTCTTTGTCATCTTTTCTGTTTTGTATCGGATCAGTGTTCGGGTGAATCAGAATCATAATTTTTCGAGGCGGTAACTTCGGTGTATTCGGATTATCACGAATTGTCCCGATGTCACATCGGGACATGGGTGAGAATCGGAATGGGTCTGGTTTCTCTACTGTCATTTTGACAATTGATAATAGAAGGGGGTATCGCCATGTTACACCGTATTATCGCATTGCTTTGTGCGGTGCTGCTATCGGGGTGCATCACGATGCCCCAAACCGTCGATATTGGCGGAGTAAATGGTCCTCTCTCTGCGCAAGCAGTAGATGGGAAAGTTATTCTTCCGATTGATCCCGTTGCCTTCCTTGGCGTTCGGAGCACAGCAGACATCGAGGCGGGGAATTTCACTGTCGTGTACGCGAAGTTTCCGGACGATCCTCACGGATTGCTTGGAGAATTCGATGCGAGACGGATAAGTTATCCCGTGTTCGCTGTCGGGCCTGATGGACGGGAATATCCCGCACAGGCATTGTTTGCCGGGTTCGCGACATGCGAACCGACGCTCGCAGTGCTTGTAGAAGGAACTCGGACTCTGAAGGGTTTTACAGCGGTCCTCGCCAATACGGCGCGGGATCAGTTGTACAATCTGAAGGGCGTGGCCGTCAAGGTCGACGCGGAAAAGTTTCGGAAGAGTGGTGAATATCGTCGGCAAGTGATTGCCAAAGATGGTTCATCGCTCGAGCGATTCCTCTTGGTACGGGATTATAATCGGATTATCCAATCGTGGACGCTCCTTAATGCGGCGCAACACATCGGAAAAATTCGGACTCCGTATCCGCTGGAATTCGTTCAGGGAGTGGCGCGGATCAATCCGCAACACTCCCATACCGAGAAATTCATTGCAACAACCTCGGGGTCAGTGAATCCACTGAACCCGATGGCAACCGTTGTGGGTGTCGTTATGGAATACATTATGTCCAATAATGCTCCGGCATTGGGTTGGACCGGTGACTCCCTGGCACCCCGTGGTGACCAGGCTTTCAATATCTGGGTGTGGCGTACGCTCGAAAGGCGTGCCCGACCCTATTGCCAGTGATGGCGAGGAGAATGAAATGAAACGCATTTTGTTGTTTCTTGTTACCATGGCGTATGCCTTGGTAGCCGGTGCGGCCGAGAAGGGCTGCATCGATCTGGGTCGCAATCCCTTCGGGGATCGCGATGTCATGCCGGCCCTAGTGACGCTCGTGGGCGCGGAGAAGGCACAAGTCTTCGCCGACCTCATGGCGACTACCCAGGGTGAAAGCATTATCATCACCCCCGACATGAAGTTCAACATGGAGTTTGGGAATTACAAACTTCTGAGGGGCGTGTGTGTGAAGGGGGCTGAGCAGGCCACGGCCTACGCCCATCCGGTAACGGGTGAGGTGTTGGTCATTCCGGCAAAGTGTCGGAATCCCTCGCTCCTTGTAAACTATCGGGCTGAAGTTGCGACGCAAGTTGTACCTCCGGCTCCGGTGACTCCGCCAGAGGCACCGCCTGCAGAAGTTGCTCCAGCACCCGCTGAAGTAGCTCCGCCATCATCAGTCTCTGCTTTCGATCCGCCTCGGCGTATCGAGATTGAAGCGGGTGCGGGCATCGGCGTATGGTCCAATAACCTTGCAGAAGGGAAGTGGGGGTATGTCGAAGGCCTCCTCTGGAACGAGGTGGGCGGTGGCATGTCCATCGGCGGTGGTGTCTATGGCAATACCGGGAGCGGTGAGAGTAAAGTCTCGGACTATTCTTGGCACGAGAATGCCTTCGGCGTACAAGCCGGCATCAAGCAGAGCTACAAGACCGAAGAGGGTCAATCGGCTCAATGGCAGATCAAGGCTCGCCTTCTTCAGGAACGCATTCATGGCGGAAGTCCGACCTCGGGCTACGCTATGTCCCAGCAGAACATGAAGGCTGGCGTCTACCTCGAGAACATGAAGCGGATTAACGCTGAATGTATCGCGGGGTGGAATGCCGAAGGGTGGGTATCCTTCAAGGAGAGCATCAAGTCCACTTGGGCCGGCGACAAGCCACAGTCTCGCGATCAGGCGCAAGCGAACTATGTTCAGGAGTGCCGGATCAACAAGTTGTGGTCGTGGCGTCTCTCGACCGGTCTGTCCTTTACGAGTTGGGATCATCAAGCCTGGGCAGGCCTGGGCGTGGAGCTCAAGTATGACTTCACGAACAAGGTCGTCATCGCATTCGGTCCGAATCTCAAAGTGCCGCTCGGAGTTTCGAGTGTGTACGCAGGGCGTTCGGTAGCCGATTTGGCGACGCTCGGCTTCGGGATCCGCATCGAGTACGGCGACAAGTGGCGTGAGGATGATGCGAATCGTCGCGTTGGGGAGATCGTTGAGATCAATCCGGCTACGGGGGCACCGATCACTGCTGTGCCGGCGACTCAGGTTGTGGGTACAGCACCGGCGGTAGGTTCGCCAGTAGCAGTACCAGCAGTACCGGCGACGCAAGCAGTGAGCAAGGGCAGTGACCCATGCTTCACCTGCGACAATCGTCCAGGGAGTTGGCATACGCTGGAATAACAGCGATTGCCAGAAGGGGCGGGAGAGGAATCGATAACATCGAAACCACTCCCGCCCTGTTTTTTTATAAAATTTTTTACAGCGGTCAAATAGCGGTCGTTACGTTAATGAAATCCTTCTGTATTTTTGGAATTTTCAACAACGGTCGTTCCGCCTGCGGGCGGTGCGTCCGCTGTTTCAAATCAATCCATTCTTTTTGCTTTATAAAAGCCATTTTTAGTGTATTGACCCCGTTAGAGACGGTATTGTCTCTAACGGGGTTGACAAAAGAGCATTTTTGGAGTATACTGGTAGGTTCTGATACATGGGGTATTGGAGCATGTTTTTCACTTGAGTTTCGGATTGGTCTCCGGAATTCATTTTCGCCACTTGTTGGCAAAGGAGGACATCATGACCAGCATCAAGTACCTTATAGCCACCTTGGTGGCACTCGTTTCATCCGTAGTGCTGGGCGGGACTTTCGT
>JBATLQ010000055.1:0-1771 GCA_049289395.1 Candidatus Moraniibacteriota bacterium
CAAAAACAAAACATTTTTTTGACATACTCTTACTAATGAATCAATTTAATACTGTATATTAATCTTCCCCTGCTCGCTCTCCATATACGGCACGACCATTCCCGGTAGCTTCTTCCTGGCCGGTCGCCGGTCGCTGTCGTCATCACGCTCATCATCCCGCAGATTCCCGGATCGCTCCATGATCCAGGTTTCATTCTTCTTCGGTATATAATTCGATTCGAGTCCCGATGCTCCTCCCTTCAAATACGCCGAGAGGGTACGATACTGATCGGCATCCCTGCGCTCCATCTGCCACTTATACTCCAGCATGGCCGTGTCGAGCATTGTTTCATTCCCATCATACCCGATAGACTGCAATCGGACAAAGAGAAATCCATTTCTGTCCTTACTTTTTTCAAAGGAGAGACTCGTGACATGACCCGCTTCATCAGTAAGGGTGGCGAGCCTATCAGGGAGATTTCCTTGGTGTCGTCCGTGTTACAAAAGTTTCTGGGCGCTCTTGTTCCTCACCAATGATTTCATAATAACGCTCTATCTCAATCCTACCCGACTTTTAATTATGGGACATTCGCCATAATTAAAATTATAATTTTCTAACATCACCAACTCCAGTCGTCAAACGGAAGGAAAGCCAAAAACAACAGCCTCTCTGCTATTTGATATCTGAGGCTCTATAGAGGGAAGAAAGTCACTTGGAAGTCCGGCTTCCAAGTGAAGTATCACGGATGGAATACTGACAGCCGCAATAGGTTTGGCGGTAGATAGCACGCTCTTTTACCATGGCGCGAGCGATCGCTTCACGACCTTGTTTCTTCCAATCTTCAGCATAAAATTCAATACCATATCGTTTTGCTGCAGCCTCGCCGATGGGAAAAATGACTTTCGAGCTCTTGCGACTCCCCATGGTGAGGGTCGTACCGAAAAGAGAGTATCCGCGCGCCTTCGCCACCCCTGCCGTATGATCGAGGCGCATACCGATACAGACAAAGCATCGCTTCCCCTGCTCAGGCTCACTCTCAAGTCCTTTCACCCGCTCATCCCAATCTCCCGGCACATAATCCTCATCAATCATCGGGATGCCCCATTCGACGCACACGCGAATCACTTCCTTTTTCCGAAGAAAATATTCTTCTTCGGGGTAAATATTTGGGTTATAAAACAACACCGAGAGATCATAGACCGCCCGGAGCTCATCGATCACCGCGATACCACACGGCGCGCAGCAGGTATGGAGGAGAAACTTTTCTCGCATCATGAAAATGACATTATTTCAAAATCTGAAAATCATGAAGGATGATTTGTGCATGATTATCCGGCTTCACATCCTCATACACCTTGGCGATGATACCATTCGGATCAATGAGGAAAGTGGTGCGAAAAATACCGAGATACTCGCGTCCCATAAACTTTTTCTTCCCAAAGACACCATAACGCTCCACGACTTTCTTCTCCTCATCGGAAAGGAGCAGGAACGGAAGTGAGAATTTCTTCGAAAATTTCAGATGACTCTTCACCGTATCCGCAGAAACACCGATTAAGGAAATGCCCTCTTTCTTCAAATCGGCATACCCGTCACGGAAGCTGCAAGCTTCCTTCGTACAGCCCGGAGTATCATCCTTTGGATAGAAATAGAGGACTACCCATCCGCCCAAATAGTTCTTCAGTGAGCGCTCCACCCCGTTCTGATCCGGAAGAGTGAAAAACGGCGCCGATTTTCCTGGTTGTGGGATCATAAGTGTGTATTACAATTTCGAATTTTTAACAGCGGACG
>JBATLQ010000056.1:0-1585 GCA_049289395.1 Candidatus Moraniibacteriota bacterium
CTGATGGCGACCATCGGACAAATCGAGCCGAGCTCTCTGGCGAACAGGAAGCAGTCGCACCTGAAAACCGCCTTGACCATTTCTCCGTCTCCATTCGATACCAGCCAAAAAATACTGACCATTCATCTGAAAAGGAAACCAGGTCGTATACCGATTTCGCATGATCTTCTCTGAATATTCGGACACGAATTGAATCACCTGATCCTGAGTGCCAAATAATTCCCCCCAGCGATCCTTCACGCCAGAGATACAGGACGACCCGAAATAACAAGACTCCAGACAAAGAAAAATCATGGTGGGCGGTGTCGGACACGCCGTCGCATTGAGATCGGAAAACTTCGGATCAATAGAGTCAAAAATACCCTGAGACCCGGCGATTGTGCGCTCCCCCGTAGTTTCAGGCAACAAAATTGGAGTTCCATCTCTGAGTGGACAGGGTAATACACTCGCCACCGAAGCCCGATTATTTTTCACTCTTCCGTCACTAAACATGACCAATCCTTTCATTAAAAGATATGCTCGAGAAGAAAATGCGTCATACGGGAACATCCCAATGAATCACTTTCTTCTCTTGCATATTAAATCTCATAATGAAGCTAGCGCTCAAGCACCAGATTTTAATTTTATAAGGAACGAAGTACTTAATATACAATTTTTAAACATATGCGTCAAGGCGGCGTTTTTCCTTCCAAATCTCGATCATTTGTTTGCCAATACAGGCGTTTTTCCGTACAATAAGGAAGTAGCTCATACTGCTCATTATTCATTTTTCTCCCGTATGCCAAAAAAGACCGTTGCGATTGTCGGGCTCGGATATGTCGGACTCCCACTGGCTGTCAGATCCGTCGAACGCGGATACGCCGTCATCGGATTCGATACCGACTCATCCAAAATCTCAATACTAAAAAAGAAAAAAAGTCCCATCGAAGATGCCTACCTCGCAGAAAATATTCCAAAATTTCCCTTCGAAGCGACCAGTGATCCGGCCACCCTCGAATCGGCGGATATCATCCTGATCTGCGTTCCCACGCCTGTCGATGAACTCTTCTTCCCTGATCTCCAACCGGTCATCTCGGCATCCGAACGAATCGCGAGCCACTGCAAGAAAGGTGCGCTCGTCGTCCTCGAATCCACCGTCAATCCGGGTGTATCCGAAGAAATTATCAAACCCATCTTCGAAAAGCATGGATTCACCGTGGGTACCGATATTTTCCTCGCGCATTGCCCCGAGAGAATCAATCCCGGCGATCCGAAATGGAATGTCACCAATATCCCTCGCGTGGTCGGCTCTTTCGACGCGAAAGGACTCCATCTCGCCAAAACATTTTATGAATCCATCGTCGACGGAGTCATCCGTCCGATGAAATCCATCCGCGAGGCGGAGGCTGTAAAAATCGTCGAAAACTCCTTCCGTGATATCAATATTGCCTTCGTCAATGAACTCGCGAAATCATTTGAAGTACTTGACATCGATGTGAAAGATGTTATCGACGGCGCCGCGACCAAACCGTTTTCCTTCATGGCACACTATCCATCCTGTGGTGTGGGCGGACACTGTATCCCCGTCGATCCCTACTACCTCATC
>JBATLQ010000057.1:0-2698 GCA_049289395.1 Candidatus Moraniibacteriota bacterium
CCCTCCAACAGAGAAAATGCCCCGAGTATACTCAGGGCACCTTTCTTTTCTCACTCTTGATTCGCTTATTGCTGAGGAATCGAATCCTGAATAGAAGTATCGATTGGATTGACTGGTGGTTCTGGAACGGCCGGGACTGGCAATGGCGCGACCTCCTCGGTCGTGGCTACCGGAGGCGCTTGCTTCCCGATATTGGTACCGCCACCCCTTACCGTCGCGAGCATCTTCTCTACCTGCGTGCGGAGGTTCGCTACTTTGTCATTGTCCGCCGGAATTGATTCCAAGGCCTTCTCATAGGCACTGATCGCCTCCTTCATCTTCTTTTGCTTCTCATAGAGGACACCGAGGGATACCCGGACATCCACCAACTTTTCATTGGCTGTGAGGATGCCCTTGAAAATATTTTCTGCCTTATCAGCATCACCCTCTTTGTCCCTGGCCTGCAGAATAAGTGCGAGACTATAGATATAAGTCAGATTTTTCTGATCACGCACGACCGCCTTCCCTTCGGAATCAACCGCTGCTTCGAGATCTTTATTCCCCGCCTGAATGATAGCGAGTGTGTGATACGCCACAGCGAAATCATCCTTCAGGGCAATCGCCTGATTCAATCGATTCACCGCGTCAGCGAGAAGTGCCTTCGCCTCATCGCCCGCACCCTTTTGATCGGCGAGTGCCTTGTCTATCTGAGCGATCTTCAGGAGAAGGAGTGGATTCTTCGGGTCGAGTACCGATGCATTTTCATACTGTTCCTTTGCCTTCGGCAGGTATGTGGGGTCGAGGAGACTGAGGTTCTCATACACGACACCGACGGACTCTACGGCGGCGACATCCTTCGGCATCAATTCCGCACCACGCATGGTGGCAGCGACCGCATCACTCGAAAATCTCCGAGCGAGGTCGATATTCCGTTCGCCCTCTCCCTTGTTCATCTCAGCGAGCGTGAGGGCGAGGCTCTCATGCCCCGCACGAGTGAAGTACCGGGATTCCTTCGGATAATAATTGAGAGCCTGATTCAAATCCGTGAGAGACCCCTCTATAGAAGGACTCGTCGCTCGTACCGCGCGACCGGCATACATATCCGCCATGTACAACTTCCCCATGAAGACGAACACCGCGGCGACTCCCGCCGAGACGACCATAAAGAGGAAAGCCAGGGTGAGAGCGAATTTCGGTGTCGCCTTGAACGAGAGATTGAGCCACTTCTGCTCGGACTGGCTCTCCCAAAGGAGTACTCGGAGTGCAATGATAGAGAGAAATGAACCGATGAGGATGGTCGGACCATTCACACGAACCGTGAAGATAATGATGACGAATGTGACCGCCGAGCTCCACAGTGCGAGTGACATCATCTTGTTCTGCTCTCGTTCCCTCGTGAGGAGATAGAGACCGATACTGAGGAAGGAGAGGACGACGATGACAAAGGCGATCATACCAGCGACACCGACCGTCGTGAGTGATTCGAAGAGTGCGCTGGATCCCTCATAGAAACGCACGGAGTAAAATGGCGTCTGATTGAATGTCTCCGGCTTGTAGAGGGCGAAGTTATACCCATAAGTTGCAGGACCAGTTCCAATGAGGAAATTTTCTTTCAATGCACCCTTGGCGATATCCCATGACAGAGAGAGATTCGGCGCGACTTCTACCGGCAGACGCGCTTTGGAAAATGCAGCCGACGCGTTGCCCTGATACATCATGAGAATTGAAAGCGTGAAAACGAAGATGAGCATCGGGAGCCATACCCACTGATCCCCCGGACGCACTACCTGGGAGAGGATGAAGATAAGGAAGAACCCGAGCCCGGTGAAGAGTGCTATCCAAGGAATATAGGCATACAGTGCGATCATGAGGAAGAGCACCGAGAGGAGCATGATGCCGAGCAGGGCGCGCACCACATACTGGATCGCCTGCGACTGAATTTTCGTCGTTTGGAAAAGCGCCGTGAGGAGAATCGGGAGGAGGATGGAGAAATACGCACCCAATGCAGAGACCGATCCGAGGAGTGAGAGTGGAGCATACGGCTCCCATGATGCCGGCATGAAGTGAAGTCCCCGCACCACCGCGACCGTCCACACCGTCACGATGAAACTCGAGACGAGGAATCCTCCCACCATCGCGATGAAACGCTTCGATGTGAAATGGCTAAAGATAAAATAGTACGCGAGGACGAGCGCAGCCATCGGGAGAAACCCACGCGATGGGTCACCGAAGAACCCGACCAGGCTATGCCACTTGTCTATTGAAAGGAGCGCGGAGAGTCCGTATACCGCGAGAAAGAGAACGATAGGAATATCGAGCGGTGTCTTCGCGATACGAAGTTCCCCCTTTACCACGCCGAGCGACACCCAAGCGACGAGCCCGAGCATGAGCCAGAAATAAAAATATATCTGCCGGTCAAGCGCGATACCTTGCAAAGTCACTCCCGTAAAAAATATCGGGAGTCCGAGTGCGAGCATGAACATCGATACCGGAATCAACTTATCAAAAAACCCGATGGAGATATTCTCTTTTTTGGAAGCACTCCCAGCATCTCCCATTGCCTGAAAATTTAACATACTTTTTTTTCTTTCGTTAGCAATTATTTATTACATTCTCAATTATAGAGAAAAAAGCTGAATTTGCCAAATATTGTCAATCATCCCTATTTTACCTTTTATACAAGGCACAAAACAGCGGTTCAACCCCTGTAACACAGGGG
>JBATLQ010000058.1:0-8916 GCA_049289395.1 Candidatus Moraniibacteriota bacterium
GAACGGGTGTCGGTGCTGCTGCCACTGGATCCGCCAAGGGCCTCTACATTCCTCGTGGTTCAGACATTGGACTCTCTGATGCGAAAGTGACAAATCTCATCCAGAATTTCATGCTCTGGCTCCTCTACATCGTCGGCTTCATCGCCATCATCGCCTTCGTCATCTCGGGCATCCAGTATCTCCTCGCCGGTGCCAGTGAAGAGATGGCGAAAAAAGCGAAAGCGAATATGCAGTACGCCATCATCGGTGTCGTCGTCGCCCTCTCTGCCCTCATCATCATCCGTGCGATACAGGGAGTGCTTTCGGGAGCTTGGATATTCTAGTTGGAGGTGTGCGAGAGTGGTCGTTCCGCTGTTTTAGCGGCGTGACGGTTAAAATGAAATGCTGTTGTTGTACAAGCGCGAGCGGTTGTTCCGCTTTTGGAGCGGTGCAACCGCTGTTTGAGATTTTTCGCGGTCTTTATTGGTATTCAGCGGACGCACCGCCCGCAGGCGGAACGACCGTTGGATTCTTTTTTGATAATAAATATTGTTTTTTTGTGGATATGTGGGATAATGAAAGAGGAAAATAATTCGTCATATTTTTTTATGAAACAAAAAGCGTTCGGTGTGCTGTTGATGATCGCAGCCGTGTCAGTGTTTTTTTTCTTGGGTTCAGTAGGTGCATCTGCAACAGGAACGACTCCTATCTTCGGGAATTGTCAGGATCGGATGAGTGCTGGTGATCCATTGATCAGCGGAGTCTGTCGTGTACCGGCGGATTGTGTCGCTCCTGCTACCAAAGGAGGATCGACATCTTGTATAGAAGGGGCTATTTGCTGTGTGAATCAAGCAACGACGGGTGACAGTGAATGTGCAACCGGATTCACTTGTATGCCGAGCTGTACTGGAATTTCAAATGGAACCTCCTGCAACCAAGGTCTCGATGTTTGTTGCAAAGGAGGTACGAGCGGAAACACGAGCCCTCAACCGAATGGTGCGCCTTGTATGTATCCGGGTGACTGTTTGTCCAATGTTTGTGATCCGCCGACGGGGATATGTGTCGCGAGTGGTACTCCGCTTCCTCAAACTCCTCCAGGTGGTGCCGGTGGTGCAGGTGCTGGAGCAGGTGCAGGTGCAGGTGCTGGAAGGCTTGATGTCGGTGCGAATGGTGCCAAGGCGGCTGGTCTCTACATCCCGACGAAAGCCGATACCGGACTCTCTGACATGAAAGTGACCGATCTCATCCGGAATCTCATGCTCTGGCTCCTCTACATCGTCGGCTTCATCGCTATCATCGCCTTCGTCATCTCTGGTATCCAGTATCTCCTCGCCGGCGCCAGTGAAGAGATGGCGAAGAAAGCGAAAGAGAATATGCAATACGCTCTCATCGGTGTCATCGTCGCCCTCTCTGCGCTCATCATCATCCGCGCGGTTCAGTCGGTGCTCCTCGGGGCGAGTATATTCTGATTGCAGATTGAAAACAGCGGACACACTCGCCTAGCCGGCGAGGCTGGCCGCCCGCAGGCGGAACGACCGCTGTACGAGCGCGAGCGGTTGTTCCGCTTTTGGAGCGGTGCGACCGCTGATTCTTCCCTCCGCTTGAATCTTTATCGCAGAACATTATGAATGAGAGAAAAAAAATAATCATGACGCTCACACTCGCGGTGGTCTTCTTCTCCGTGGGTGTGCAGGATGTTTCGGCGCAGGCGTGTGCTGGGGTATGTGAAACGCCTTGCACAAATGGAAGACAATCAACAGGAATGTGTGCTGGTGGTGTGCAGTGTTGTATTGCACCAGTCGCATCAGCAGGAGGTGCGACTCCCATTGCCATACCGAATCCATTGCAGTACGATACCGTCGAAGATTTCGTCGCTTCGGTGATGGCGGCGGTGCAGGATATCGTCGTCGTCCTCGCCATACTCGCCATCGTCATCGGTGGAGTCCTCTATGTCATCTCTGCCGGCAATAGCGGACTCATGACGACGGCGAAGGGCGCGATCACCGGCGCACTCATCGGACTCGCGGTCGTCATCGCGGCGCCGTCGTTTCTGAAGGAAGTCTATACCATCGTCGGTGGGAAGGATGCTCCTTCGCAACTGCAGAACGCCCTCTCCCTCACGCAGATCGCGATGAAGACCCTCGAATTCCTCCTCGGTATCGTCGGCATCATCGCGGTCATCATGCTCCTCATCGGTGGAATAGCGTATATGACTTCCGGAGGTGATAGCAAGCGCGCGGATGTGGGCAAGGAAATCGTGAAGAATGCGCTCATCGGTATCGCCATCGTCATGGCGGCGCTCATCCTCGTGAAACAAGTCGTCGCATTCTTCGCATAATATTTTTTGAGAAAAGAAAAAACGGCAATCAGGTTTTATGCTGATTGCCGTTTGCCGTTTTACCCCGATGTTATCGGAGCTTAACGGGTAATACGAATGCGGTTACGGAAGCATCCGCGAGCTCCTTTGTGAAGGCGAAGGATACATCCGCGCAGCCGTCTTGTTCGACGGTGAACTTCTCACCTTCGACTGATCCGTTAATCCGGATCGCGGTTTTGATGTTGTACCCCTGCATTCCGATATACGCGAGGAACTGACTCCCCGGGATTTCAAACTTCCGGGTTCCGGGTTTGATTCCACAGAGCTTGGTGGGTCGGAAGCTTTCGACTTCCTTTGAGAGGGTCTTTTCATACCACACTCCGTCCCAGACTTCTTTTGCTTCGCTCGCGACCCCCTTCCCGATGGCGACAGGGGATTCCTTTTTCGCCATGGCGAGGTACTTTTGATATACCTTTTGTTCTATTTTCGAGAGTGTCGCGATGAAGCGCTTTTGAACATCCGCTTCATCGTCGCCATCACTCACTTCGGCACCGCGGGCTTTGTGGAGAATGCCAGAAAGAATCTTCTGATCATTCTCGCTCAGCCTGTTTTGCAGAGTAGCTTCTGTGTCGGCGGCAGTATGCCCGACCTCGCTCGTGAAGCTTCTCCACACCGTGTTACCGGCGAGGACGATGAAGATCACGATGAGGATAGAGACATAGCTTTTCCATACGAACTTCCGGAACTGTACTGACTCCGGATAGAGGAGCATTGCCCCGACGATAACCGGAATGCAGATGGTCAGCGTGACTCCGATGAGGTTTTCAAACCCACGGAAGTCGATGACACCTCCCACGATCCACGGGAATGAGATCCAGAAGAGGATGACGCCGAGGCCACGAGCGATACCCTTGACCCATGCGTTGCCTCCGTTGAGACCGTCCTCGATGCTGAGACCTTCTTCGCCACCGGCTTGATGGCGAATGTATCCGCCGATCCAACCGAGGACGAAGTGCCCTGGCATCGCGTAGATGCCGAGAGCGACGACCTGCATCATCATCGCCACATACAGATTGTAGTGGCGAGTGCCGGCGAGGTTCCATTGCACCCCGATACTGAGGAGTCCGAAGGCGGTCAGAACGAGGAGTCCGAAGGCAATGAGGTAGCCCACATGTGCCTTGGTGTAGCGCAGGAATGGGTTTCCCCCAAATACGATTTCAAACATGAATGATTCTCCTTTCTTCTCAATATGTGATGAGCCACCAAACTTGCTTTAGTGCAAGCAGGATGATAGCTGTGACGATGACGCCGAGGATGACCCAAAGCGCCGTGTTTTTTCGTTTCTTGCGAATTTCCTTGAACACCTTCGCCAGCTCGGCGATGTATTCTTTCGCCTTGGCGACCTTGGCTGGATTACCGTCGGGCAGAGCATTCCATTCAATCTTGATTCGTTTGAGCTCAGGGAAGTCCTGCACCAGATGAATGAGTTCATCTTTTGTTAGGCGTTCCTTGACGACCGCTTCTGCCATTGGGACGGAATTCGCGTATTGCTCCGCGAGTTCCTTTCCTTTGGCGAGGATTCCCGGGATGGCTTTCGCCTTCTCGGTAATTCCATCGCGAGCGTTCTTCAAGATGCCCCAGCGATCGAGGTTTGCGAGTGCGTCCGCACCGAGTTCGTGCAGACCGAGGATGATCCGTTTCCCGTCTTCGTTGACGGTACTTTTGATTTCCTCGATGACATCCTTGTTATTCACCTTCTCGCCGGTCGGGCGTTTGATGGTCCGGGTCGTCGTCGCAAATGCGATGATCTTGCGCAGTTTTTCAACCGCACCGAATCGCTTCGCATCCGTGAGATTCTTGAAGATGGCATTCAGCGAATCGAAGTGTGGTCGCTCGAGAGCAACGCTCACATCGATACTGGAGAATGCCGCGAGCAAAAATGTATGCTCGTCCTTTAAATCCTTCTCGCCGAGTTCGGTTGTTCCACCTTCGCTCGCTGGCGTTTTTTTGCCCAAGAATCCAGTGAGGAACTTGAGCTTCA
Organism: Candidatus Moraniibacteriota bacterium; assembly: GCA_049289395.1. GTDB lineage: Bacteria > Patescibacteriota > Minisyncoccia > Moranbacterales > UBA1568 > CAYTED01. The sequence continues at coordinate 4,338 of JBATLQ010000058.1, forward strand.
ACCAGTTCGAGATGTCAGCCGCGACACCAACGCCTTCGGCTACATTGAAGAGTGAGCTAAGTATGCTCATGACAATTCCTTTCTCCTCCGATATGGAGGAATTATACTACTATTAATTTGTCAAAGTGCCTGTCATAGTGGAAGCAACAGGCTTCAAATTCTACGACCTTCTATATTAGCACAAAACTGAAGAAAAGTCAAGCGTTTTGATGTACGGAATACAGAGATAAAGCTTTATTTTAGGTATTATTTATATAATAAGCTGTTAGATTTTAGCGGTAACTAGTAACTTGTAACTGGTAACTTAAAATGAAAGAAGATTTTTTCCTCGTTACTGATTTCCAATTACCAATTACAGACCTGTCTTTGACAGGGTTCTTCATTTTTGCTATACTCTCTTTGTAATGAGAGGGTACGGGAGTTCGCGAGGTTCGCGGACTTTTTTGTTAAAATGGTAATTTGTTTGAAGAATCTATGGCTACGAGAAAAAAACCAGTAGTAGCAGAAGAAGAGGAGGTGGGGAGTCTGTCCGGACGGCTCGGTGATTTCGGGTCGGCCGTGATGCAGATCGCCGATGAGAAGGGAATCGCTCGGGAGAAGATCCTCGAAATTGTAGAGGCTGCACTCGCTGCCGCGTACAAGAAAGACTATGGCAAGCGCGGTCAGGTCATCCGTGCGTCGTTCGACGAGGTGACGAAGGAGACGAAGTATTTCCTCGTGAAGGAAGTCGTGGATCCATCGACGCGGGACTTCACCATCGTGGAAGAGCCGGTCGAAGAAGAAGTGAAGCACAACAAACACGATGATCGTCGTGCGCCGCTCGTCGAGGTAGAGGAAATCGTGGATGAAGATCGCCTCCCTCGATACAATGTGGAACGGGATATCCTCGTCGAGGATGCGCAAAAGCTGAAGAAGGGTGCACAGCTCGGTGATACGGTTGAAATTGCATTGGAATCGCAGGATGAATTCGGTCGCGTGGCGGCACAGACGGCGAAGCAGGTCATCATTCAGCGCGTCCGCGAAGCCGAACGAGAGAGTATGTTCGAAGAGTATAAGAGTCGTGAGGGAGAAGTGGTCAATGGAACGATACAGCGCATCGAAGGCAGGAATGTCTTCCTCGATCTCGGGAAATCCGTGGGTGTGCTCTTCCCATCCGAACAAATCGAAGGTGAGAACTATCGCATGGGTCAGCACCTGAAGGTACTCCTCGTGCGCGTGGAGAGCGATCCGAAGGGACCAGGACTTCTCCTCTCGCGTTCACATCCAGATATGGTTCGGCATCTCTTCTCACTCGAAGTGCCGGAGATCTACTCGGGTATCGTCGTCGTGAACGCCATCGCACGGGAAGCGGGATCACGGACGAAGATCGCGGTATCAACCACGCAGGAAGGTGTGGATCCGATCGGATCTTGCGTCGGGCAGAAGGGGACGCGTGTGCAAGCGGTGATTGATGAGCTCGGCGGTGAGAAGATCGACATCATCGAGTGGAATGAGGATCCGAAGCGATTCATCTCCGCGGCACTCTCGCCAGCGAAGGTCGTCTCGGCGGAACTCTTCGATGATGAGAATGGCAAGCGCGCGATGGTACTCGTCCCCGCGGATCAGCTCTCGCTCGCGATCGGCAAGCGCGGGCAGAATGTCCGCCTCGCCGCGAAACTGACCGGATGGCGCATCGATGTCGCCGCGGCGGAAGTCGCTCCGATCGAGGAGGCAATTTCTGAAGAGAACTCTCTTTCAAAAACCGAGGCAGAAGAATAAAATGATAGAAGTAACTTGTAACTGGTAACTCGTAATTAAAAAAGAGATTCTAGTTACTGATTTCTAATTACTAATTACTTTTTTTATGAACTTGTGGCATGAGATATCGTCGGGGAAGTCGACACCAGAGCTGATCAATGTGATCGTGGAGATTCCGAGCGGATCGAAAAATAAATATGAGATCGACAAGGAAAATGGTCTCATCAAACTCGATCGGGCGATGAAGTCTTCGCAGGACTATCCGTTCGATTATGGCTTCGTCCCGCAGTCGCTCTGGGATGACGGGGACGCACTGGATGTGGTGCTCCTTACGACCTATCCGCTCTTCCCAGGAGTCCTCGTCGAGGCCAGGCCGGTCGCGGTGATGCGCATGGTGGATGGTGGCGAGGGTGATGACAAGATCATCGCTGTGCCGAAGAATGATGTGCGTTGGGAAGATGTCCATGAGCTCGAAGATATCAACAAGCATACGCTGAAGGAAATCCAGCATTTCTTCGAGACTTACAAATCCATCGAGGGGAAGAGCGTCGTCATCAGCGGTGTCGATGGTCGCCTCGCCGCGTATGAAGCGGTAAAGAAGGGACTGGCGATGTATCAGGAAAAATTTTCGAAGTAGTTTGATATATCTTCATCAATCTTTGATCGCCGATTTCTGTCCAGCGACAGAAATCTGAAGTTGCGCTTGGAACTTTTTCAGAAAAAAGACCATGCTTCCAAGCGCAAATTCGCGCTCAAAGATTATGAAGATTACCCCCTCAACCTTTCTATATTTTTTGGAATTGAGGGCATTGGGATTTGATTTGAAATTTGGGTTTTGAAATTTGAAATTATATTTATGGATATTGTTGTCAAAAAATTGCCGAAGTCGATGGTGGAGATGACGATTACACTTACCTGGGAGGACTGGTCGAAGCATCTCTCCGAAGCGGTGGGACATATTTCGAAGGAGGTTCGCGTCGAAGGATTCAGGAAGGGCAAGGCTCCCCGGCGTATCATCGAGCAGAAGGTAGGTACCGGTATGGTGCTCGCTGAGGCGGCGGAACATGCGATACAGCATTCCTATCCGCTCGCAGTGAAGGAGCAGGGACTCGATGTCATCGGACACCCCGATGTGAAGCTCGGTGCCGTGAAAGAAGGTGAAGCACTTACCTATACGGTCGTGACTGCTGTCATGCCAGAAATCACTCTCGCTTCCTGGCGAGACGATGTGAAGAGCGAGAATGCGAAGAGAGCAGAGAAGACGGAGACGGTTACGGCCGAGGAAGTCACCGCGGAACTCGATCGGTTGGCGAAGATGCGATCGGTCAGTGTGGCGGTGGATCGTGTGGCGGAGAATGGCGATACGCTTACCATTGATTTCGATGTGCTCGTCGATGGTGTGCCCATCGAGGGTGGATCCGCGAAGGATCATGCCATCGTCCTCGGGTCAGGGACATTCATCCCTGGTTTCGAAGAACAGTTGATCGGTATGAAGGCGGGGGATGAGAAGAAATTCGATTTGCCATTTCCGAAAGAATACCATGCGAAGCACTTGGCCGGTCGCCCTGCGACATTTTCCGTCGGCGTGAAGAAAGTGTCGATCGAGCAGAAGCCGGAACTCACCGACGCCTTCGCGGTGACGGTCGGCAATTTCAAGACGATAGAGGAATTGCGTAAAAATATCGAGGAAGGAATCGCTGAGGAGAAGAAAATGAAAGCGAAAGAGTCGCATCGATCCGCTCTCCTCGACGCTATCGTCGCGAAAACGGATATCGAATTTCCTGCCGTGCTCATCGAGGATGAGATCCGTCGCATGCTCGCGGAGTTCCGTTCGCAGGTATCGATGATGGGACTCGACTTCGCCGATTATTTGAAACACTCGAAGAAGACCGAGGACGATCTAGCGAAAGACTGGGAGCCACAGGCGAAGAAACGACTCTCCGCGAGCCTCATCCTCGAGAAAATAGCGCAGGATGAAGGTATCGAGGCAGAGAGTGAAGCGGTGGAGGAAGAGATGAATCGCGCGCTCCAGTACTATCGTTCCACGAAGGACGCGGAGAAGAAAATCGATATGGAACAGCTCTATCGTTCCGCGCAGGGGCGTCTTCGCAATGAGGCGGTGTTTACCATGCTGGAGTCACTATAAATTGAATTTCTTGTTTGTATTTTGAATGTAGGATCAATTTTAAAGATGTAATCAGTAATTGGTAACTAGGGATTCTCTTTATTGAGTTACTAGTTACTCATTACCAGTTACCAATTACTATGAGTAACTATCTCGTGCCGATGGTGGTGGAGAAGACGAGCATGGGCGAGCGCGCCTATGATATTTATTCGCGCTTGCTGAAGGATCGGATCATCTTTCTCGGGAGTGCCATCGATGACGAGGTGGCGAATGTCATCATCGCACAGCTCCTCTTCCTCGCACAGCAGAATGATACGGAGGATGTGAAGATGTATATTAATTCACCGGGCGGTTCCGTCACGGCGGCGCTCGCGATCTATGACACCATGCAATTCGTGAAGCCGGACATACAGACGATCTGCCTCGGGATGGCGGCATCCGCTGGAGCGCTCCTCCTCTCCGCAGGGAAGAAGGGGAAACGATCTATTCTCCCGAATGCGGAAGTGATGATCCATCAGGTACTGGGCGGGACGCAGGGGCAGGCGACGGAGATCGATATCCATGCCAGGCATATCCTCCGGACGCGTGACCGGCTGAATGCGATCCTCGTGAAACATACGGGGCAGAAGCTCGCGAAGATCGAGAAAGACACGGAACGCGACTATTTCATGTCGGCTGAGGAGTCGGTGAAGTACGGCATCGTGGACAAGGTGATTA
>JBATLQ010000059.1:0-36152 GCA_049289395.1 Candidatus Moraniibacteriota bacterium
TCCCTGTGCAGTTGGGGCAGCGCGTTGCCTGTGGAGAGATTTTCGAGAAGCAATGCGGACAGTCTCTCGTCTTCGGTGTGGGGGCGTTCTCATCTACGATGCCGAATTTCTTGCGGAGCCGGGTCACTTGCTTGATGGCGATGAAAATAGCGAAGGAGATGATGATGAAGTCGATGATGGATTGGAGAAAATTGCCATACGCGATGGTGGATTTCCCGAGGGTGAAGGAGAGGTTGGTGATGTCGATGCCATTGAGGACGATGCCAATCAGCGGGGTGATGATGTCGGTGACGAGCGAGGTGACGATTTTCCCGAAGGCGGCACCGATCACGACACCGACCGCGAGGTCGACGACATTCCCACGAAGTGCGAATTTTTTGAAATCTTGGAGCATATGCTATTGAATCAACGGTCGTTCCGCTTTTTGATCCGCCGGTTGGCGGAGACCGCTGTAAAAAATGAGAGATGAAGAGGAGGATTGGAAACAGCGGTCGCACCGCTCCAAAAGCGGAACGACCGCTCAAAACAAAAACCCCGATGAACGGGGCGCTTTGCTATTTCGCTGCTTGCTTCGCGAGGGTGCGGATGGCACGGGTGGAGAGTTTCATCTTCACGCCATTGACGCGCTTGGTCTGGACATTCACCTTGAAAGTGCGTCTCGTAGCGATATTGGAGTGGCTCCGCTTGTTCCCGACGGCAGTTCCGCGACCGGTCAGTTCACAGGTTCGGCTCATATGATATATGGAAAGAGGATTGCTTAATTACAAGAGAGAGCGTATCATGGAATCGCATTCCTGGCAAGGTGATGATGCTGAAGAGTGTTTACTTCTCAGGGGTTGGTCTTTTTTGAAATTTGAAATTTAGATTTTGACATTTTTTCCTATGTCTCAAGAAATGGTGCTCATCGGGTTCTACCTCATCACCCTCGTCTATTCTATTATCATCCATGAGGTATCGCATGGGGTGATGGCTTTGTGGCTCGGGGACAAGACGGCGCAGTATGCCGGTCGGCTGAATATGAATCCATTGAATCATATCGACTGGTTCGGATCAGTGATTCTCCCGATGCTCCTCTTCCTCTCGAAAGTGGGATTTATTTTCGGTTGGGCGAAACCGGTGCCGTATAATCCGTACAATTTGCGGGATCAGAAGAATGGCCCGCTCTTCGTTGCACTCGCCGGACCGGCATCGAATTTCATCCTCGCTCTCGTTGCCGCGCTTATCGCCCTCGCTTTTCCGCTCCGGGCTTTCGAGAAAATAGATATTCTGCGGTATTTCCAGCTCGCGGCATTTCAGGGGGGTGGATGGGAATCGCTCGCCAATAATGTCGCCGGATCTGTTCCTTCGATTCTCTTCGCCCTTCTTCTCATGATTATCTCCTGGAATGTCATTCTCGGGTGTTTCAACCTCGTGCCGGTGCCACCGCTCGATGGGTCGAAGATCATTTTCTTCGTTTTCCAGATGAAGGAGGAGACCATCGCTTTGTTCGAGCAGTATGGCTTCATCGCGCTCCTCGCTATCATCCTCTTTTTCCCGTATCCGATCAGTCTCTTCATCAATCGCATGCTCGGGATTTTCTTCGGAATCGCGGTGTAATGTTACCATGGGGAGAGGGGGATAATGGCGGTATTGACCCGCACACCAAATATGCGCGTTATGAAGTGGTTTGATAGTATAGAGTGATGCGCATAATAGAGGAATTTCTCGTGTATGATGGGTCTCTGCGCCTTTGGCGCTGCGCATAATTGGTGTGCGGGTTGACAAGTTCTGAAAGTCGTCTATAATGGCTCTAATGAGTTAAACGGAGAACTCTTTTTTGTTTGTCTCTCCAAATGGCAGTCCGATAGAATTATTATAAAGAAACGCTTGTGTCTACGATCAACCAGCTGGTAAAGAAAGGGCGAACGCCACTCAAGAAGAAGTCCAAGTCTCCGGCCATGACCCTGTCTTGGAATGGCGTGAAGAATCGCCTGAAACTCTCTGATAGTCCATTCAAGCGCGGTGTGTGCCTGAAGGTGACGACTATGACGCCGAAGAAGCCGAACTCTGCTCTCCGGAAGATTTGTCGTGTCCGTATCACGAATGGAATGGAAGTATCCGCCTATATCCCGGGCGAGGGACACAATCTCCAGGAACACTCGATCGTCATGATCCGTGGCGGACGGGTGAAGGATCTCCCAGGTGTTCGGTACCATGTGGTACGCGGATCGTTCGATGCCTCCGGCGTGACCGGTCGCAAGCAGAGCCGATCGAAGTACGGCGTGAAGAAGGAGAAGAAGAAAGACTAATTATCATTGAACATATAACATAAAACATATAACATAAAACATGAGTCGGACTTGGTATCTGCCAGTTCCCTGCTCCATGTTCCATGCTGTATGTTGTGTGAATGCTATGCCACGACGGAAACGACAATTTAATCGGGAATGGAAGGCGGATGTGCGCTTTGAGAATCCATTGGTAGGACATTTCATCGGTCTCATCATGTGGAATGGGAAGAAGACCGTCGCGGAGGGGATTATTTATGATGCCTTCGATATCATCCATGAGCGGACGAAGAAGGGCGGGCTGAATACCTTCGAACAGGCGATCAAGAATGTCTCCCCACTCCTCGAATTGAAGAGTCGTCGTGTCGGTGGTGCGAACTATCAGGTGCCGATCCCCGTATCGGGTGAACGCCGTCAGACGCTCGCGATGCGTTGGATCCGCGAGGTGTGTCGCAAGCGTAAGGGGAAGGCGATGGCAGAGAAGCTCGCTGATGAATTGATCGATGCGTCGAATCGTGTCGGTGCCGCCATGAAGAAGCGCGAAGAAGTGCATCGTATGGCCGATGCGAACAAGGCTTTTGCACATTTCGCATAAAGCAAAATGCAATTTCTAATTTCTAATTTTCAATTTCTATTGAATTTCTAATGCCTCAATGTTCCAAATGATTCGTTTGGAACATTTCGTGCATTAGGGTATTGCCTGCCTGCCGGTAGGCAGGGATATTGTTTGGAACTTGGCAATTAATAATTAGAAATTATTTTTTTATTACCGAGCGAGTGACGGTAACACAGGATTAATATCATTTATTCGTAAACTAAACTCTCAACTCTAACATCTAAACTCTCAAGTATATGCCTCGCACCAAACCCATGAACATGTTCCGCAATATCGGTATCATCGCGCATATCGATGCCGGCAAGACGACGACGACTGAGCGTATCCTGTTCTATACGGGTATCACGCACAAGATCGGCGAAGTGCACGAGGGCGCGGCGACTATGGACTGGATGGAGCAGGAGCAGGAGCGTGGCATCACGATCACTTCTGCGGCGACGACTTGTTTTTGGCGGGATCATCAGATCAATATCATCGATACCCCAGGGCATGTGGACTTCACTGTAGAGGTGGAGCGATCACTCCGCGTGCTCGACGGTGGCGTCGTCGTCTTCGATGGCAAGGAAGGCGTGGAACCACAGAGTGAGACGGTGTGGCGTCAGGCGGAGAAATACGAAGTACCCCGCATGTGTTTCATCAACAAGATCGACAAGGATGGCGCCGTCTTCGAAGATGCGGTGGATTCGATTTGGAATCGCCTTACGCCGAATGCCGTCGCGATACAGATCCCGATGGGAGAGCGCGGAGATTTCTTCGGCGTGGTGGATCTCATGACGATGCAAGGGGTGACCTTCGAAGGAGAGATGGGTGAGAAAGTCGTGACCGGAGAGATTCCCGCTGAATATGTGGAGAAGGCGAAGGCATGGCGTGAGAAGATGGTAGAGAAGATTTCCGAGACGGATGATGCGCTGACGGAGAAATATTTGAATGGAGATGAGATTTCTGTCGAAGAATTGAAGGCGGCACTCCGTCGTGCGGTTATCGCCGTGAAGCTCCATCCGATCTTCGTCGGGACAGCACTCCGCAACAAGGGTGTCCAGCTCGTGCTCGACGGTGTAGTGGACTACCTCCCATCGCCGGCGGATGTATTGCCGGTCAGTGGTACCGATCCGGATACGGATGCACCGCTGGAACGCAAACCAACTGATGATGAACCGTTCTCCTCGCTCGCGTTCAAGATCGCGACGGATCCGTTCATCGGACAGCTCACATTCTTCCGCGTGTACTCCGGTATGATCAAGGCGGGGTCCTATGTGATGAACTCTTCGAAGGGTGAGCGCGAACGCATCGGTCGCATCGTCCGCATGCATGCGAATCATCGCGAGGAGATCGAAGAGCTCTATGCGGGAGATATCGGTGCACTCGTCGGCATGAAAGCGACGACGACGGGCAATACCCTCTGTGATGTGGACAACCAAATTATCCTCGAGTCGATTACTTTCCCGGAACCGGTCATCGACATCTCCGTCGAGCCGAAGACGAAGGCGGACCAGGAGAAAATGGGTATCGCCCTGAAGAAACTTTCTGAAGAGGATCCGACCTTCCGCGTGCATACGGATGAAGAGAGTGGGCAGACCATCCTCTCTGGTATGGGCGAATTGCACCTCGATATCCTCGTCGATCGCATGAAACGCGAATTCAAAGTGGAAGTGAATCAGGGTCGTCCGCAGGTGGCGTATCGGGAGACGATCCGTGACATGGCAGAGGCGGAAGGGAAGTACATCCGTCAGTCGGGCGGTCGCGGACAGTATGGGCATTGTTGGCTCCGTATCGAACCACAGGATGACAAGGAAAAAGGATTCGAATTCCTCGATGAGACGAAGGGTGGATCGATTCCGCAGGAGTTCATCAAGCCGGTGCAGAAGGGTGTGGAAGACGCCTTGACGAATGGTGTGCTCGCCGGGTATCCGGTCGTCGATGTGAAGGTGACGGTGTACGATGGATCGTTCCATGATGTCGACTCCTCGGAAGCGGCCTTCCGTGTCGCCGGATCACTCGCATTCAAAGAAGCTGCTCGTCGTGCGAGACCGGTTATCCTCGAGCCGATTATGAAGGTCGTGGTCATCACACCAGAGGGATTTATGGGTGATATCGTGGGAGATATCAATTCCAAGCGAGGTATCATCAAGGAGATGCAGGATCGGGGTGAAGGCAATGCACGCGTGAAAGAAATCCATGCGGATGTACCACTCGCATCCATGTTCGGATACGCGACGCAGATGCGCTCCATGTCGCAGGGTCGCGCCAGCTACTCCATGGAATTCGGACACTATGCCGAAGTCCCGACCAATGTCTCCAATGAAATCATCGGTGCGCGTGTGCCGAAGGGAGCGTAGTCTCTCGTATCAACCTACCTGTCGGTAGACAGGGAATAAAAGAGCTCTGATGTCTATCGGGGCTCTTTTTGTTTGATGCGCGTATCATCGAATCCCTTGACCATTTTTATTGTATTTCTTATACTATACTCAGTAGTGTAAGTATAATAAACAAGTATACAAATGATATGGTTCAAGAAATATCGACCGAAAGTGGTTTGGCAATTTTTCGCGGAAGGGAGATCCGGAAAATAATTCACAATGATGAGTGGTGGTTTTCAGTCATTGATGTCGTTGCGGCGTTGACTGATAGCTCTCAGCCGAGTAAATATTGGACAGCGATGAAGGCGAGAGTGAGCGATTCAGATGGACTTCAGTTATCTACAGTTTGTAGACAACTGAAGTTGGGGGCTTCTGATGGAAAGAAATACGAAACTGATTGTGCCAATACCGAGGGTATTTTCGTCTTATACGGTTGATTGATGGTATCTCCCGCCAGTGGTAGAATGTATGTAATAAGTTACATAACTCATTACGCATATGTTGAAGAAATCAGTGGGTGATAAGAGCACCAGGAAATTGACGAAATTGGGCGGGAAGTCCATCGGGCTGACCCTTCCGATTGAATTGGTTCGGGAATTGGGTTGGCGTGAGAAGCAGAAAGTGACCGTGACGCGAGTGCGTGGCGGGGTGATGATTAAAGATTGGAAGAAATAAAGTGAGTCAATATGATCAATTTGAGTGAGAACGAAAAGCGGGATGTCATCAAGTTTTTGGAAATGGGGAAGCCACTTCCGGAGAAGTACCGGTTCCTTCTCTTTAATGACGACCGGGAGGTAGAGCTCTTGTGGAATGGAAAGACGAATGAAGTGACAAATGTGGTCCTTCCGTTTCAAACTATTGAGCAAATCGATGAGCCACGAAGTGATGAAAAGTTTGGGAATCAGGATACGCTCTTCGATACGACAGGACGACAGATCGCTGGCTGGACGAACAAGCTCATCTGGGGGGATAACAAGCTTATACTCTCATCACTGAAGAATGGTCCACTGCGAAAGGAGATTGAAGCGCAGGGAGGGCTGAAGCTCATCTATATCGATCCACCTTTCGATGTGGGGGCGGATTTCAGTATGGATATCGAGATCGGTGAGGGAGATGATGCGGAGAGCTTCACTAAGCGGCCATCTGTAATAGAGGAGATTGCCTATCGTGACACCTGGGGCAGAGGGGCAGATAGTTTCATCGCGATGATTTATGAACGACTGAGACTTATGCGCGATCTCCTCGCCGAGGATGGAAGTATTTATGTGCATTGTGATCACAGATTGAGTGGTTATATGAGACTAATCCTTGATGAAGTTTTTGGGAAGGATCATTTTAGAAATGAGGTAATTTGGTATTATGATTTTGGTGGAAGAAGCACTAGATTTTGGGCATCTAAACACGATACACTTTTCTTTTATACGAAATCATCCGAGTGGATTTTTAATATTAATGATATTGAGAGGCTACCATATAAGGGGCAGCTACATAAGTATCGAGGAAATGTGGAAAGCAAGGAGGATGGAAAATTGCCAACAGATACTTGGGATATTCCGATTATAAATAAAATGGCGAATGAATTGCTTGGGTACCCTACTCAGAAGCCAGAGAAGCTTCTTGAGAGAATTATTAAGGCATCTACAAACAAGGGGGATCTTATTGCGGATTTTTTCATAGGCTCGGGGACGACACTGGCGGTTGCGGAAAAGTTGGGACGCAAGTGGATTGGGACGGACCTCGGGAAATTTGGCATTCATACCTCGCGCAAGCGGCTGATAGGGGTGCAGCGGGAGATGAAGAAAGCACAGAAGGACTTTCGTGCTTTTGAGATACTCAATGTCGGGCGATATGAGCGGGAGAGTTTTCTCTCGGTAAATGACGATCTCCGCGCTGAGGAAAAATTGAAGCAAGCTGAGCGGAAAGAAAAAGAATTTGTGCAGCTCATTATCGCTGCGTATAAGGCGGAGCCCATCACATCGTTCGTCAATATGATTGGGAAAAAGCGGGATCGACTGGTCGCCGTGGGACCGATCAATGCGCCGGTCTCCGCGAAGTTTGTGGATGATATCGTCTCGGAATGCAAGGGGTTGGGTATCACGAAGGTGGATGTGCTTGGGTTTGACTATGAGATGGGGCTGGATTTCTCATCGTATCAGAATTCCGGTATCGATATCGCGTTCCGGATTATCCCTCGGGAAGTGTTCGACAAGAAAGTGATCGAGAAGGGACAGGTGAAGTTCTACGATGTCGCCTTCATCGAGGCACGGCCGATCGTGAAGGGCAGAGGAAATGAGCGGGAGCTCTCTATCGAACTTGCAGATTTCTCGGTGTTTTATTCGCAGGATACGCTGGATACGGTTATCGAAGAAATGAATGGATCAAAAGGAAAGTCAAAAATCGTGGTTGATAAAGGGCAGATTTGGAAGATCACTACGGATAAGGATGGCAATGTGAATACTCCGGAGCAACTTACGAAAAAATGGTCGGATTGGATTGACTATTGGGCGGTTGATTTCGACTTTTCTGATCGGAAAGAATATATCCGTGTGCCAAAAACTCACGGCGATAATCTTTTTGAAAAGGGGAAAGAGCAGAATTTGATTGAGTATGAAGAGGTATGGACGGGGGATTATATCTTCGATAATGAGTGGCAGAGCTTCCGAACGAAAAAGAATCGGAATTTGGAGTTGGTATCTGCGCCGAAGATAGTGCAGAAAGGAATTTATAAAGTCGCGGTGAAGGTCGTGGATATTTTTGGAAATGATACAACAAAGGTAATTGAAGTTAGCGTATAAGTTTATGTTGGAAAGATTGAAAAGATTATTTGCATGGCTTACGCCACTTTCGCTACTCTTGGTCGCGCTACTGGCCCCGACATATATTTTTAAGTTGGATTTTTTAAAGTTAGTTGAAATAGTTGTTTGGCCATTTACTCTTTTGATAGTCCTCTTTTTTTTCAAGAAGGTATTTACATACATGTTTTTTTCAATGGATGAATTTAATTTTTTTGGTTTGAAGGGAACATTGAGGAATATAAAGGAAGTTATTTTTGAGGAAGCAAATAAACAATTTTTGGAAAAACAAAAAGAGGAAGAAAGGGAGCGTGAGCGCAAGAAAACAGATGATCTGATTAGAATGAAAGAATCTGAAATTCTAAAAAAAGAATCTGAAATTAATGAAACTAAGGCGAGCAAGCAAGAAACTCTTGATTTTGTAAAAGATATTATTAAAGATTGGAGGACGTCGGTCAAGTCATTTGAGAAAACAATCTCCGATTTAGAGGCGGAAAATAGGCGTATCAAGGACATTGTTTCTAGTTTTTCCATACAGATACCAGAAGCTAGTTCATCGGACTCTATAGATGATGATATAAAGACCAGTGGTTCAATTTCAGAAGAGAGTAGTGATAATAAGTAAATTTGCTCATAATATGAAAACATTTTTGATATCCTACGACCTTGGTGCCCCTGAATCGCGTCTTAGTTATACGGAATTGTCTAATCATATCAAATCACGATATTTTACTTGGGCACGACCAGTTAAATCTGTATGGCTTGTAAAATCAGATAAAAATGCTGCTGAAATTAGAGATGAAATTAAAGGAGTTTTTGATTCGAATGATAAATTGATTGTTGTTGAAATATCAGGAAATTGGGCGACATACAACATTTCAAAAGAGGTTACTGATTGGATGAGGATAAATATTCAGTAACAATTTGGTTATGGCACTTCATAAAGATTTTCCGAAAGACCCTTACGAAATATTGGACCCGAGTGTTCGCTGGTTTCCGGCTGATGAGGATTTGCGCGAGAAGGGATCTGATAAGCTCCTGCCCCCTCTCGTCGCTGATCTACGAAAAAATGTAAAGGAATGGCGAGAGGTAGGTTATAAAGGGGCGAGCGAAACCTCGATTGCTCTTTTGAACTGGTGGTTTAAGGAAGAACATATCTTGTATGATGCGCAGGGTGTCTCATCCCAGTTTCGATATTATTTTGCGCAAAGGGAGGCACTTGAAACCGTTGTTTGGCTTTATGAGGTCGCACAAGTAAAAGATAAGTACGATCTGATACGATATAACTCCACAGGGGTATTAAGTCCGCAGATGTTTACTGAGGAGTGGCTCCGCTTTGTGATCAAAATGGCAACCGGTGCAGGAAAGACAAAGGTAATGAGTCTTGTGATTGCTTGGGCTTATTTTCATAAGAAATATGAGGCGGATTCGCGATTGGCGAAGAACTTTCTTTTGATCACTCCAAATGTGATTGTTTTTGAGCGAATTAAGAATGATTTCGAGGGACTCCGAATATTTCTTAACGATCCGGTATTGCCGGATAATGGGTATCGTGGTCAAAATTGGCGGGATGATTTCCAGATGACACTTCATCTACAGGATGAGTTGCGGAATGTTTCAGATACAGGAAATATATTTTTGACGAATATTCATCGGGTGTTTGAGGGGGATGTGCGTGAGGCGAGCTTTGAAGACGAAGATACTTCTTCCTATTTTCTCGGTCACAAGCCTGTCACGAAGACGAATGATTCGAATGTTGATCTCGGTATGATCGTTCGTGATATCGATGAGCTTATCGTCATTAATGACGAGGCACATCATATTCATGATGAAAAGTTGGCATGGTTTAAATCCATACAGGATATCGACAACCGTTTGAAGCAAAAGGGATCAGGGCTTTCTCTACAGATCGATGTGACGGCGACTCCGAAGAAAAATGATGGGTCGATTTTCGTGCAGACCATTTCGGACTATCCGCTCGTCGAGGCGATACACCAGAGAATCGTGAAAAATCCCGTGGTACCGGATGCGGCGAGTCGTGGAAAATTACAGGAAAATCAGAGTATTTTATTCAGCGAAAAGTATCGGGATTATATCAATCTCGGTATTGAAGAGTGGCGAAAGACTTATGAGACTTTGAAGCCGATGAATAAGAAGTCGATTCTGTTCATCATGACGGATGATACGAAAAATTGTGATGAGGTGGCGGAATACATTGAAACGAGCTTTTCAGATCTGAAGGGGGCAGTGCTGACTATCCATACGAATAAAAGTGGAGAAATTTCTGAGAGTGTGAGCGGTAAAAATAAGGAGGAGCTGGATGCATTGCGAAAGCAGGCGAATAATATCGATAGTTGGGAGAGTCCTTTTAAAGTGATTATTTCGGTATTGATGCTGAAGGAGGGCTGGGATGTGAAGAATGTCACGACTATCGTCGGACTGAGGCCCTATGCAGCAGATTCGAAAATTCTTCCTGAGCAGACGCTGGGGCGTGGACTTCGGCGGATGTTCTTCGGGAGGGATGATGTCGAGGAATATGTGAGTGTCATCGGCACTCCGGCATTTATGGATTTCGTCGAGTCGATTAAGGGTGAAGGTGTTATATTGGAGAAGAAAGCGATGGGCACCGGAGCAAAGCCAATCACCCCGATGGTTATAGAGATAGATAGGGAAAATCCAAAAAAAGACATAGAGAAACTAGATATCGAAATTCCGGTCATGTCGCCGAGAATTCAACGGGAATACAAGAATCTTGTGTTGCTCGATGTGGCCTCTTTTGGAAATACGAAAGTTGCGGTGAAAAATTTTACTGACGAAGAGCAACGGGAAATTGTATTTAAAGATGTTGTTGGTGAACAAACTCATCACACGACGATTTTGACGGGGGAAATTGAACCTGACTATCAGAGCGTCATCGGATTTTTTGCTCAGGCGATCATGAGGGAATTGCGCCTTTTCGGCTGTTACGATATTTTGTTTGGAAAAGTGAAGGAGTTCATAGAAAATCAAATGTTTGATCGTCCCGTCGTTCTTTCAGATTTGAATATCTTGCGAAATCTCTCCGAGGTTGAATATACGCGACTCGTGAGGGAATCTTTTAAGAAGGCTATTAATGAGTTAACTGTTCAGGATAAGGGTGATACGGAAATTAAAAATTATATTAAGGTGAGCGAGGCAAGACCGTTCGTGGTAAACGATAAATCATATCTCATTCCGAAAAAGTCGGTATTCAATAAGATTGTCGGGGATAGTGATTTTGAACTTACTTTTTCTGATTTCTTGGAAAATTGCGACGATGTAATTTCATTTTCGAAAAATTTTCAGAATAAGGAGGCGAGTGCGCTCCGAATAGAGTATAAGAACTCTGAAGGGTTCATTGCTACTTACTATCCTGATTTCTTCGTAAAAACAGATGACAAAACAGTGTATATCGTCGAAACGAAGGGGCGTGAAGAAGCTGATGATATTTTGAAATTCGAGCGACTGAAGAAATGGTGTGAAGATGTGAACTTCAGGCAGAGCAGGGTTGTCTACGGTGCTCTTTACATTCAGCAAGAGGCGTATGAAAAAAATCGAGCGAATAATTTCGACGAACTCGTGAGGCTGTTCGGAAAGTAAGCGAATTGAAAAAGTACATCTCGTCCCGCTCGTTTCATTGAGAGCGAGATATGTAACGAAGTATGTAACTGGTTACATACTATCAGGTGTAAAGCGAGGATGGAGTTATTTCCGAATCGCTTCGGAGTATGAGAGGTCCGGATATTGGTCTGGCTTGTCATTGATGCGGGCAGACCTTCGGTGTTCTTCGAAGGGGAGATCGGTATTGATAAGATGGCGGTTGTAGAGATAACGAGGGAGGAAGACGGGGAGGAGAAATGACCAGTGGAAGGGAAGTTGTTTGTCGAGGACGGCATTGAGATGCGTTCGTATATTCGTGGCACAGCCATTGGAGAGAAGGCTGTAGAGTTCGGGATGTTCGAGGAGGGTATTTGCCCGCTTCATGATATCGAGGAAGAGATTTTGACATTGCTCTTCCGTGAGGCGAAGCGGATGGAGATAGACTTCGTCCTTGCGGATATTCGTCCGGAGGAGAATAGCATCTTCTTCATCGGCGATGACATAGCAGAGTCCGTATTGTCCGAGGGCACTCAGCCAAAATGACGCGTGTCGTTGATGGTTCTGCCGCCGTACTTCGACAGAGACGACGATACGACTCCCATCTGCGAGGGAGAATGAGAGGAGCGAGTGCGCTGGTCCCACGACGAAGGAGAATGGCTCGATGAAGAGGTCGACGCTCCGGATATCATGGATTGAAAATATTTTCTCAAATCGCTTCTCCATCATGCTTCCGTCATCTCCATATCGGAAGGCGCGAATGTTTTTCAAAGTGAGGATATCTCCGGAGAGGTGCCCGCTCGGAAGGATGGCGACATCGGGTGCCCAATCCCGATCATTGCTCGGTTTCTGTGCCGAGAGGAAGAGGATAAGCAAGATACCAAGAAGAAGGAGGAGAGAGAAAAAAAATATCATAATATAGAAGAGAGAGAAAACAACGGTCGTTCCGCTTTTTGAGCGGTGCGTCCGCTGTTTTCAATATGGTTGCAGTTACTTCCTGAGTATACCTCTTTTTTCGTGGCGAGTGTACCTCTCTAGAGCGAAAGGAGTTTTTCTTTTGAGAAAAAAAGAGGTATACTGAGGGTGTTGAACAAAAGTAGGAAGAAATAGCAAGACAAAAAAAATTGTATGGCATCTCAGGGCGTCTTTCCAAGAGGGTATGCAGTTTTCTCCGAAGGGAAAACTATTGTGTTGTTTGTCGCGCCCTTTGGGACGGAGGAGAAGAGCCTCTCGATCATCGAGAGTCGGTCGGGGCTCTCGTTCAAGGCAAATCCAGGGCGTCTCATCGTGAAGAAAGCGATGGGTATCCGTGAGGATATGTCTTCTGCGATCGATATGTCGATAGCGACTCTTCCGAGGGTGAAGGGCGGTGGATATTTCCTTTCCTATACGAAGAAGCGCGGTGGGAAGACTTACTTGTATGGTGCTCACTCGAAAGATGCCCTTGTATGGAAGAAGATCGGATTGATTGATGGGATTCATTCGTTCGGAACGGTGGTTCCCAATTATTCTTTCGAGGGACATTCGATACTCTATTTCTCTGCGAATGGCCGATCGATCAAGATGGCGCTGTCGCAGGATTTGAAAAACTTTTCTGTTTTTTCTCAGTCCGTGTTGGAGCCGCGTCATGCGAAATTCGACTATGGTTCACTGTCCGTGGGACGATCATTCCTCACCGATGAGGGGATCGCGGTGTTCTATCTCGCCAGGAATATCCGCGGGAGACTGTGTCTCGGAGCGGCATTGTTCGACCGGACGGCACCGGCGAAGCTCCTCTGGCGAACGAATCATCCCCTCTGGGAACAACCGAACCATTGGAAGACGGCGAACATCCGTCTCGTGGGCATCGTCTCCACGAATGATGGTTTTCTCGGATATTTTCAGGAAGGAGATCGGAAGATTTTCGCCGAACCACTCCGTTCGGTCGCTCGTGCCATACCGCAATTTTTGAAGAAAGTTCCGAAGAAGAAAACAGCGAAAAAATTACAGAAAGAAGCCGCGGAACACACCCTGACGCTCGCGAGGCATCCGAGCAATCCGATCCTCGCACCGCGACCAGAGCATCCATGGGAGTCGATGGCGACTTTCAATCCGGCGGCACTGCATATCGACGGCGTCGTGCATCTCCTCTACCGTGCGCAGGGGCATGATGGTCTCTCGGTACTCGGGTATGCGGCGAGCTTCGATGGTCTCTGCATCCACTATCGTGAACCGGGACCGGTATTCATCCCGTCGCAATCATTCGAGAGGCGGAATAAGGATGCGGACCGGCATCCGTACCAGCTTGTTTCCGGCGGGGGATATGGTGGTTGCGAAGATCCCCGCATCGTTCGTATCGAGGATACGATTTATCTCATCTATGTGGCTTTCGATGGATTGAATCCACCGGGGGTCGCGCTGACATCCATCGCCATTCAGGATTTCCTCGCGAAACATTGGCACTGGACTTCCCCTCGACTTATTTCCCAGCCGGGACAAATCCAAAAGAACTGGGTTATTTTTCCGGAGAAAATCCGTGGTAAATATGCCGTGCTCCACGGCATCAGTCCGGATATCAAGATAGAATATGTAGAGAGTTTGGATGACCTCGGCAATGGAAACTATATCGAGAGCCTGCGGTCGCATGGTGGCGGTGGATATGCGGAAGCGAAGCGCAGGAATCAGTGGGACAATATCATCCGCGGAGTCGGTGCACCGCCACTTCGTACGGAGAAGGGCTGGCTCGTGTTCTATCATGCGATGGACGCGAGGGATCCCGGGAAGTACAAGGTGGGTGTGATGCTTCTCGACCTTCATCACCCCGAGAAGATCAAGCGACGATCCGATCAGCCGATCCTCGAACCCGAAATGAGTTATGAGAATAATGGACACAAACGAGGCGTCGTCTATGTGTGTGGATCGGTGGTGAAGGATGGGACGCTCCTCGTCTACTACGGTGCGTCGGATCAGACGGTCGCGGTCGCGGCGGCACCGATCGATGATTTCCTCAAGCGACTCATGACGCATCAACCGGTACACCTGAAGGCGATCACTCTCAATTCATAATATGTAAGAATTATGCTTTCCGTTATTCGTTCTGTCTCTAATCCGATCCTCCGTCCGAATTGGGAGCATGCATTCGAGGCGGCGGCGGCGTTCAATGGGTGTCCGGTGAAGACGGGTACCGGGAAATCCGTCTCGCTCCTCTATCGCGCCCTCTCAGAGCCGCAGTTTTATGAGGGAGTCGAGATCATGCTCTCGGTTATCGGGAAAGCGGAGAGTAAGGATGGGGTTCATTTTCCGAAGACCGCGCCATTTATCTTGCCGGAGGAAAGCTGGGAACGATATGGTTGTGAGGATCCGCGCGTGACGAAGGTCGGCGGGAAGTATTATGTTTTTTATACGGCACTCGGGACCTACCCATTTCGTCCGGAGGGAATTACCGTGGGACTCGCGATCTCTTCTGATTTGAAGAGAATCGATGAGAAACATCATGTGACGCATTTCAATTCGAAGGCGATGACGCTTTTTCCAAAGAAGATCAACGGGAAATTCGCCACGCTCCTTTCAGTGAATACCGATCAGCCACCGGCGACGATCGCGCTCGCATTCTTCGACAAGGAGAGTGATATGTGGTCAGAGGAGTATTGGAGGGAGTGGTATGAAGAATTGCCGGACCATGCTCTCCACCTCTCCAAGCGGTTCGGTGATCATGTGGAGATCGGCGCACCACCACTCGAGACGGCGAAGGGCTGGCTCCTCATCTATTCCCATATCTATCATTATGGAACGGATGCACAGGTATTCGGCATCGAGGCGGTACTCCTCGACAAGACAGACCCGCGGAAAATCCTCGGTCGGACACAGACGCCGATCATCATGCCACAGGAAAATTATGAGCTCTATGGCATGGTGGATAATATCACCTTCCCATCGGGAGCCTACATCGAGGGCGATGACCTCCATATCTATTATGGGGCGGCGGATACGACGGTGTGTCGTGCGACGACCCCGCTCGCTCGGCTCCTCCAGGATATGACCCAAGGGGAAGGGGAGCTGTTGTTCGATCGTGCGAAAGAAAATCCGATCCTCACTCCACTCTCTGATCACGATTGGGAAGACAAGGCCGTGTTCAATCCGGCGGCATTCCTCGAAGATGGGAAGATACACCTCGTGTATCGGGCGATGGGGCATGAGGATACTTCGGTGATGGGGTACGCGGTCCTCTCGGATATCGCGACGGTCGAGGAGCGACTGCCTGAGCCGATTTATACTCCGCGGGAACTCTTCGAGCAGAAACTCAATCCCGGTAATTCCGGCTGTGAGGATCCTCGTATTACGAAGATGGAGAATACCTATTTCATGTGCTATACCGCTTTCGATGCGGTGAATCCTCCTCGGGTCGCGATGACGAGCATCTCCGTGAACGCCTTCAAGGAACGGCGCTTCGACGAGTGGACGACGCCGGTACTCATCTCTTCACCCGGTATCGATGACAAGGATGCCGCTTTGTTTCCGGAGAAAATAAATGGGCAGTATGTCTTCCTCCATCGATTCCAACCGAATATCGACCTCTGTTTCGTGAAACATCTCTCGGAGCTCGATGGGAAGAATTTCCTCCCGCGCAATCCGATCATGCGTCCCCGTCCCGGTATGTGGGATGATCTGAAAATAGGCATTTCCTCGACCCCGCTGAAGACGAAGAAGGGCTGGCTCCTCCTCTATCACGGCGTTTCTTCTGAGGATCATCGCTATCGTGTGGGGGCGGCACTCCTCGATCTGAAAGACCCCGAGAAAGTCATCGGCCGAACCGATGCGCCCCTCTTCACGCCGGAGATGGATTATGAGTTGGAGGGAATCGTCCCGAATGTCGTCTTCCCATGCGGATCCATCATCATGGGGAGTAAGCTCGTCATCTACTACGGTGGGGCGGATACCGTCATCGGCGTCGCGACCATCTCGCTGGCGAAACTTCTGACCCATATTTTGCGAGATTAACATCTCTCTCTTGACACCTTTAAGATACCTTGATAGTATGTTTCTGATGCTTCACGGCAATCTTTTTTCATTCGTGGAAAAAGTGTCGTAAAGAGCTTGTAAAAAATAATTTATTTAATATCTCTTCTTTCTTTTCTTGCCTGGGTGGCAGGGGAAGGGGGGACAAAAAGGTATGGCAGAACAGTTTCAACGGACCAAGCCACATGTAAATATCGGTACCATCGGTCATGTCGACCATGGCAAGACGACTCTCACGGCAGCGATTCTGTCGGTTCTCAGTTTCCGTGGATTGGCGAAAGCCCGCGGTATCGATGATATCGACAAGGCTCCAGAAGAGAGGGAGCGCGGTATCACCATCGCGACCGCTCACTGTGAGTATGAGACGGAGGCTCGTCACTATGCGCATGTGGACTGTCCTGGTCATGCCGACTATATCAAGAACATGATCACGGGTGCCGCTCAGATGGACGGTGCTATCCTCGTCGTTTCCGCGACGGATGGTCCGATGCCACAGACCCGTGAGCATATCCTCCTCGCCCGCCAGGTGGGTGTCCCTGCTATCGTCGTTTTCCTGAACAAGGTAGACATGGTGGATGATGCGGAACTCGTCGATCTCGTCGAAGAGGAAATCCGTGAATTGCTCACCAAGTATGAATTCGATGGTGCCAATGCCCGTATCGTTCGCGGTTCTGCTTTGAAGGCTCTCGAAGCGAAGTCTGCTGATGAAGCTGATGCCGCTCCGATTTGGGAGCTCATGAAGGCCGTCGATGAAGCGATTCCACAGCCGGTTCGTGATCTCGACAAGCCATTCCTCATGCCGATCGAAGATATCTTCTCGATCGAGGGTCGTGGTACGGTGGTGACGGGTCGCATCGAGCGCGGTATCATCAATATCAACGATGATGTGGAAATCGTCGGTATCCGTCCGACCGCGAAGACTGTGGTCACTGGTATCGAGATGTTCAACAAATCCCTCAACCGTGGTGAGTGCGGTGACAATGCTGGTCTCCTCATCCGCGGTGTGAAGAAGGAAGATGTGGAACGCGGTCAGGTCTTGGCGAAGCCAGGATCCATCACCCCTCATACGGAATTCGAAGGTGAAGTGTATGTGCTCTCGAAGGAAGAAGGCGGACGCCATACACCATTCTTCAAGGGATACAAGCCACAGTTCTATATCCGTACCACGGATGTGACTGGTGAAGTGACCCTTCCAGAGGGTACCGAGATGGTGATGCCAGGAGATACCTTCCGCCCAATCGTGAAATTGCTCTCCCCAGTTGCTATGGAAGAAGGGATGCGCTTCGCGATCCGCGAAGGTGGTCGTACCGTCGGTGCCGGTATCTGTACGAAGATCATCAAATAATTTCTTTCGGTGAACCGAGTCCCGATGGAGCGAGTGCTCGTCGGGGCGACCGTTTCCCGAAAAGCTGAAGTGTAATTTCCAAAACAACGGCAATGGCGACGAAAAAAGTGGAACAAAAAGAATCGACTCGTGTCCGGATCAAGATCAAGGCGTATGATCACAAGGTCATCGATCAATCAGCGCGCAAGATCGTGGAGACAGCGGAGCGAACCGGAGCCGTGATCACGGGACCAGTACCCCTCCCGACGGAGATGCACCGGATGACCGTCAATCGATCGACTTTCGTTCACAAGAATTCCAGGGATCAGTATGAGATGCGCATTCACAAGCGCCTCATCGATATCTGGAATCCGAATCCGAAGACGATCGAACAATTGACGAACCTCGACCTTCCGGCGGGTGTCGATATAGAGATCAAAATGTAGAGAATTTCTCTGCTTGGCACGCTTCTTCGTTCCAATCTCCGGTACGCGCGCACTGTATGCCCTCGATACAGCTTGCTCCGTTCCTCGATTGCGCCTCGAATCGTACTCAAGCAGAGAAATCCTCCCAATTGATGAAAAAAACTCGTTAAAGTCCTCCTCCTCTCGTCAGATGGTGATGTGGAGAGAGGATACTGAGCGAGCCAGGAAGGGATAGAGTCCCTTCGGATGGCTGGCGCTCACGACCAGCTTTTTTTGTTTCTCGAAGATTAATGCGATTGTATGAAGTGTATTATCGGAAAAAAATTGGGCATGACGACGCTCCATGATGAAACTCGTGGTGCTTTGAATATGACGCTCATCGATTGCACGGAGAATACCGTATCGCTCGTCCGTGAGACGGGTCGTGATGGGTATTCCGCGATCCAGATCGAGACGAAGAAAACAGCGAAGAAAAATGTGAAAAAGGAATTTCGTTTCGAAGAGGCGGCGGAAGTAGCCGTCGGAACGACTCTCGCCGTCGATCAATTCGTGGTCGGTGACCTCGTCAATGTGACGGGCGTGACCAAGGCAAAGGGTTTCCAGGGTGTCGTGAAGCGACATGGGTTCAAGGGATCTCCGACGACTCATGGACGCAAGCACGACCTCCGCAAAGCAGGCTCCATCGGTGCGACCGATCCTCAGCATGTGTTCAAGGGAAAGCGGATGGCTGGTCGTATGGGTGGTGAGAATTTCACCGTACTGAATCTGCAGGTGGTGCTCGTCGATATGGAGAAGGGACTCATCGGTGTCCGCGGAGCGGTACCGGGCGTGGTCGGACGCATCGTCTGTGTGAAATGCAAGTAATCGAAAGACTATGATGAAAGTTGCTGTCAAAAATCTGGAAGGGAAGGAAGTCGGAGCTCTCGAGTTCAACCCGACGCTCTTCGATATGCCGATGAACGACGCGCTCGTGCATCAGGTATTCGTATCTCTCTCGAACAATCTCCGCGAGCCGATCGCCCATACGAAGAATCGCGGTGACCGCCGTGGATCCGGTATGAAGCCATGGAATCAGAAGGGAACGGGTCGTGCGCGCGTGGGTTCGCGCCGTACGCCACTCTGGAAAAAGGGTGGTGTGGTGCATGGACCACGGAATGATCGCAACTTCTCGACCAAGGTGAATAGGAAGATGCGTCAGAAGGCGGCACTGATCGTTCTCTCGGAGAAGGTGCGTCGTGGTATGCTCGTCGTCGTCGATTCGTTGATTCTGAAAGAGCAAAAAACGAAATTCTATAGCCAGGCACTCTCGGCATTCGGTTGCACGGGGAAAAGCGTCGCGATGGCATTCTCCAATCGTGAATCGGGGTCTCGTCTCGCGGCTCGCAACCTCGATCGTGTCATCAATATGCCAGTCGTCAATCTCAGCGTGTATGATCTCCTCAATACCCAGTATATCGTGATGTCGAAGGAGAGTATCGCCGAGTTGGAAACGCGTTTCAAGGAATGGATGACGACAGATGCGGCGAAAGAAGTGAAATCGTCTGTGTCGGATGCTGTGGTAGCGAAGGAATAAACTCATATACGATTATGGCGATTTTTGAGAAGAAAAATGAAGCGAAGGGTGTCAAGCGAGAGAAAACAGCTTTCGGGAGTGCTTTGGCGAACCGAGTTCTCCTTTCGCCACGCATTACGGAGAAGTCATTCGTACTCTCCGAACGAGGCGAATATACTTTTCGTATCGGCCTTTCGGCGACGAAGAGCGAGGTGAAACGATCGGTGGAAGAAGTCTATGGCGTGCATGTCGAGGCGGTCCATACGGTCACCGTTCCCTCGCGCAAACGAGCATTCGGACGGACGATCGGTATGCAGGCGAAAGTGAAGAAGGCGATCGTGAAACTCAGGAAGGGCGACACCATAGAAATGTTTAAGAGCGGTGTCGCAGCGTAACGAATCAGTATCGATCATACGATCATCATATGGCAATCAAGATCTATCGAAAAAATAATGCGGCTCGTCGCAACATGTCCATCGTGAAGCCGGACATGCTGACTGACCAGAAGCCACAGAAATCTCTCCTCGCCCCACTGAGCAAGACGGGCGGGCGTTCGCATGGCAAGATTTCTGTCCGTCACAAGGGTGGTGGGCATAAACGGAGGTATCGATTGGTAGATTTCAAGATGGATAAATTCGATGTTCCGGGGAAGATCGCCGCGATCGAAAAGGATCCGAATCGTTCGGCACTCATCGCACTCGTCCATTATGTGGACGGCGAAAAGCGGTATGTGCTCGCGACGGAAGGAATGAAAGTGGGTCAGACCATCCTCTCCGGTCCGAATGCTCCGATCGAAGTGGGGAATCGTCTTCCTCTGAAGAACATCCCGGTCGGGACGGTTATTTCCAATATCGAGATAAAGATCGGCAAGGGTGGACAAATGGTTCGCAGTGCCGGTTCCGGCGCGACGATCATGGCGGCGGAGGGCAAGTATGCTCAGCTGAAACTCGCTTCGAGTGAAGTGCGGCTCGTGAATATGGAATGTACCGCGACGATTGGTCAGGTGAGCAATTTCGAACACTCCGCAGAACGAATCGGTAAGGCGGGTCGTGCACGATGGATGGGTCGCCGTCCGACGGTCCGTGGTTCTGCCATGAACCCAGTCGATCACCCACATGGTGGTGGCGAAGGACGACAGCCGATCGGTATGCATCCGAAGACCCCATGGGGCAAGCCGGCCCTCGGGAAGAAAACCAGGCGATCGAAGAAACAGAGTAGCAAGTACATCCTCAAGCGACGCATCAAACGGTAATTATATACGAATAATCGCGAATGATGCCACAAATAAACATGAATAAACTTGTATGATGAGAGTGATTTGTGAAATTTGTGGGTAATTAGTGGAATTAGTAAATATATGTCACGAAGTTTAAAGAAAGGACCATATATCGACCCTCGGGTGCTGAAGAAGCTCGAAGGCCGGAAGCCGGGAGACAAGGGCTCTATCAAGACCTGGTCGCGGGCTTGTGTCATCTCTCCGGAAATGGTAGGATTTACATTTGCCGTTCACAATGGCAAGGATTTCATTAATGTTTTTACGACAGAAGAGATGGTCGGTCATCGATTGGGAGAGTTCTCTCCGACGCGGAAATTCGTCCGTCATGGAGGAAAGATGCAGAAAGAAATCGAAATCGCCGCCAAGCAGAGGGAGCTCGATGCCGCGAAGGCCGCCAAAGTATCGGCACCAGTAGCGAAGAAGAAATGATAATCCAGTGAAAGACGAAGGTACTCAATATAAGATGTCAGTATGAAAGTAGTCGCCACTCTCAAAAATCTCCGTATCGCTCCCAGGAAGAGCCGCCTCGTGGTCGGATCCGTTATCGGTATGCAAGTCGATGTCGCCCTCGTGCAACTCGGCAAGCAGACCAAGCGGACATCCCTTCCGATGCTCACTCTCCTTCGGAGCGCTATCGCGAATGCTGAGAATAATTTCGGACTCGATCGGAAGACTCTGTTCGTGAAGACGGCGGAAGTAGGGGAAGGCGCGAAGCTCAAGCGATGGAAACCGAAGGCATTCGGACGCGCCGGAGCTATCATCAAACGGAGCTCGAAGATATTCCTCGTCCTCGAAAACAGAGAAGAAGGCATAGCAGTCGTCGAGAAGTCGGAGAAGAAAGAGAAGGCCAAAAAGATCGTGGAGAAAATACAAGCCGTTTCTTCAAAGATATTGAAAGAGAAGAAAGAAGAGAAGAAGGAAGAGAAGGTCGCCTCGAAGAAAGCATCATAATTATCCGCTGAGAAAGAAGATCCTATGGGTCATAAATACAACGCCACCGGCCTCCGTCTCGGTATCGTCACCGAATGGAAATCGCGCTGGTTCGGTGGGAAAAAAGAATATCAGAAAAATCTCCGTGAGGATGTCGAGATCCGTGAGTTCGTCTTCAAGAAGTGGAAGGCGGCGGCGATCGCCGATGTGCTCATCGAACGATCAGAAGGAGTCATGCGCCTCGCCATCCTCACTTCGAGGCCGGGCGTACTCATCGGTCGCGGTGGTACCGGTATCGAAGACCTGACCCGCGTGATCCGCCATCGATTCTTCCCGGGTCGGAAGTTCGATCTCAAGGTAAGCGTGGAAGAAGTGAAGCGGTTCGAAGAGAGCGCGATGCTCATCGCTCAGCAAGTGGCCGAGCAGTTGGAGAAACGATTGCCTTTCCGGAGGATTCTGAAGACCATGATCGAACAGGTGCGAGCGAATCAGGCCGTCGAAGGAGTGAAGATTGAAGTGTCCGGTAGGCTTGGTGGAGCAGAAATGTCCCGTCGCGAATGGCAGGCACAGGGGAAAATCCCCCTCCATACTCTGCGCGCGGATATCGATTTCGCGAGATACAATGCCAGTACGACCTATGGAGTGATTGGAGTGAAAGTCTGGGTGTATAAGGGAGAGAAATTCGTCATCAAGGAAAAGAAAGAAATGGTTTCCACGGAAGTGAAATAATTCAGAGGAACAACGAGTCGACACGCGTATGCTCATGCCACGAAAAGTAAAACATCGGAAACACCAACGGGGCGGGATGCCGAAAGGTCCTGCCACTCGTGGTATCGCCGTTTCGTTCGGAAGTTTCGGACTGAAAGCGATGGAGGCCGGTATCGTTTCTGCTCGTCAGATCGAAGCGGCTCGTCGGGCGATGACGAGGTATATCCAGCGCGGGGGCAAGGTGTGGATACGGATTTTCCCTGATATGCCGGTGACGAAGAAGGGTGAGCAGACGCCGATGGGAAAGGGAAAGGGAAGTGTCGATCATTTCGTCGCGAAGATCGCCGCCGGAAGAGTTCTGTTCGAGCTCGATGGTGTGACGAAAGCGCAGGCGACCGAGGCGATGCGCCTCGCCTCGCACAAACTCGCGCTGAAGACGAAGTTCGTCGAGCGGCACTAATGGAGAAGAGATGAGAGAAGAGAGTTGAGAGTTTAGAGAATAAGGAAAAGAGTATGAAAGCAAGTGAATGGCGGGAAAAAACGGCAGGGGAACTCGGGAGAGAGCTTTCCACGAAGGAGGATTCGCTCCGTGAGCTGAGGTTCCGCCTCGTGGCGCATGAAGAGAAGAAGCACCGATCGTATCGCGCATTGAAGCGGGATATCGCGAGGATACAGACTATTCTCTCCGAGCGGAATCGCGAAGAGGGGATGATAGCTATCGGGGCGTAAGAGAGATATTGAATCCATATTACGAAATTATGAAACCAGTCGAATCAACAAATGTCGCGTCAAAGGTCAAGAATTCTTCTCCACGATGGAAAGGAACGGTCTTGAGCTCTGCTATGGATAAGACGATCGTCGTCGCCGTAGAGACGCTGAAGACGCATTCGTTGTATGGAAAGCAGTATCGCTCCACGAAGAAATATCATGTGCACGATCCGGAAAATTCGGCGAAGGAGCATGATGTCGTGACATTCGAACCCTGTCGGCCGATGAGTAAGACGAAGAAGTATCAATTATCAGCAATCATAAAGAAGGCATAATCGTATGATCCAAGCGGAATCCGTATTGAAAGTCGCTGATAACAGTGGTGCGAAAATCATCAAGTGTTTTAAGATACTCGGTGGGACTCGTCGCCGGTATGCCGCTCTCGGCGACATCATCGTCGCGTCGGTAAAGCAGTCTGAGCCGCGCGGTGCAGTGAAGAAGGGTGACAAGGTACGCGCCGTCATCGTCCGCCAGCGCAATGAGTACCGCCGCAAGGACAATACCTATATCAGATTCGATGAGAATGCCGCGGTCATCGTCGAAGGGAAGGAACCGAAGGGAACCCGTATCTTCGGACCCATAGCGAGAGAGGTTCGCGAGAAAGGATTTGCGAAGATTGCATCGCTGGCACCGGAAGTATTGTAACCACTACGAATAACGAATAATGTACGAATATACAAATAAAAACAAAATACTGAAGAAAGAATTCGTATATTTGTAAGAGATTGGTAATTTGAAGGAAAGTATGAAAATCCACAAAGGAGACCAGGTAGAAATCATAGCCGGCAAGGACAAGGGAAAGCGAGGAGCAGTTCTCTCGGTTCTCCTTGCTTCGGAGCGGGTGATTGTCGCGGGGGCGAATATGGTCAAACGACATCGCAAGGCTCGTCGTGAAGGCGAGAAGGGCGAGCGTGTGGAGATGGAAGCATCGATTCATATTTCGAATGTGATGCTCCTCGATCCAGAGACGAATAAGCCGACCCGAGTGGGATACCGTACCGAAGGTGGCGAGAAGATCCGCTTCGCGAAACGGTCAGGGAAAGCGATTGCCTAAGGCGAAGAGAGTATTTTGATGATTTGAAGATATTTATGAAACAAGGATTTACCCAAACGAAATATACGAAAGAGGCGGTACCAGAGCTCCAGAAGGAATTCCAGTATGGCAATGTTATGGCTGTCCCGACTATCGAAAAGGTGATCGTGAATGTGGGAACCGGAAAATTCCTGAAGGATGGGAAGAAGGTGGATGAGATTCTCGAGACGATCACCCTGGTCACGGGTCAGAAGCCAGTACAGACCAAGTCGAAGAAATCGATCGCTGGGTTCAAACTCCGTGAAGGTCAGGAGGTCGGCGTGAAAGTGACGATTCGTGGGAGGCGCATGTGGCAATTCCTCGATCGGCTCATCAATGCGACCCTTCCTCGTATCCGGGATTTCCAAGGGTTGAAAATGAGTATCGTCGATCAAGGGGGAAATTGCAATATCGGTCTCCGAGAGCACATGATTTTCCCGGAAATCGTCCAGGAGAAAGTGCAGGCGATATTCGGTCTCCAGATAACGATTGTGAGTACGGCGAAGACGAGAGAAGAAGCACTGGTACTCTTTCGCAAAATCGGGGTTCCGATTCGAAAAGATGATAAAGAAGATTAAATTCATTGAGCGTTCGTATGGCAAAAACATCCACAATGGCGAGGTCCCAAAAGACGCCGAAGTTCAGCTCCCGGATTGTTCACCGATGCTGGAAGTGCGGTCGAAAGCGGGGCTATATGAGAAAGTTCGATCTCTGTCGTATTTGTTTCCGCGAACTCGCTTCGAAAGGTGAGATCCCGGGGGTGAAGAAAGCCTCGTGGTAGTGAGTAATAAAGTATTTTGGCAGATCGTCGCTTGTAAGCGATACGGCTGTCAATTAAACCCTGATAGAATATGTTAGACCCAATCGCAGACATGTTGACGAGAGTGAGAAACGCTCAACGAGCCGGCAAGGACAAAGTGTCGATGCCCGCTTCGAAGCTGAAGCGTGAGATCGCCCGTATCCTCGAAAAGGAAGGGTTTATTCTCCGATGCGAAAAAGAGTCACTCGACAATAACAAGGAAAATCTGATTGTGTGGTTGAAATATATTCAGGTATCACTCGTCGAGAAGGATCCTGCCATTCATGAAATCCGTCGCGTGAGCAAGGAGGGGAGGCGCGTCTATGTGAAGAAGGGCGAGATCAAGAAAGTGAAGAACGGATTCGGACTCGCAGTGGTATCGACTTCCAAGGGCGTGATGAGTGGCGTCAATGCGTATCGTCAGGGTCTCGGAGGTGAGCTCATCTGCGAAGTGTGGTAACTAAAGTGCGAATAAACGCGAATGATGCCACGAATGACGCGAATGATACAGATAATAATCCAGCGCATTTGAGTAATTTGTGGGAAATTCGTGAAATGAGTGTAAACATATGTCAAGAATTGGAAAAAAACCAGTAAGTATCGCGGATGGGTCAGAGGTATCCCTCTCTGCGAACATCATCACCGTCAAGGGTCCGAAAGGCACGCTCTCTTTCGCCCATCGCGATGAGGTGAAAATAACGATTGCAGGGAAAGAAGTTCTCGTGGAAAAGGTCGGCCAGAGCAAGCTCGCTTCCGCCCTGTGGGGAACGACGGCGAAGGTCATCGCGAACATGATCGAGGGGACGACCAAGGGTTTCCAGAAACAACTCGAATTGAACGGTGTCGGTTTCCGTATGGCGGTTGCGGGGAAGAAGATCAATCTCGCTCTCGGATTTTCTCATCCGGTGGAGATGATCATTCCCGAAGGTATCGAGGCGAAGATCGAGGGGAATGTGCTCACGATTTCCGGTATTGATAGGCAGCGAGTGGGACAATTCATCGCCGAGATTCGTGATCTGAAACCGGTAGAGCCATACAAGGGGAAGGGCTTCAAATATGTCGGTGAGATCGTCAGACGGAAGGAAGGCAAGAAGGCTTCCGCATAAAGAATCTAAGAATATCGTATGATACGAAAGCCATCTACAACATTACTCAGAGCCAATCGAAAGCGCCGAATTCGTGCGAAGATTTCCGGTACCGCGACGATTCCGAGATTCTCCGTTTTCCGGAGTAACAAGGCTTTCTCTGCACAGATGATCGATGATCTCGCAGGAAAGACCTTGGTCGCCTGTAGTACTACGGAATTGAAGGAGAAGAATACTGTCCTCGGTGCGACGGCCGTCGGCAAGGCGCTCGCGAAAAAGTGTTTGGCGCTCGGTATCGAAGCGGTTGTGTTCGATCGTTCGGGGTATCGGTATCATGGCAAGGTGAAGGCGGTTGCGGATGGCGCTCGCGAAGGCGGACTCGCATTGTAATTTTTTTCAAATAGATTTTTACGAAATAATTATGGCTAAGCAGCAAGGAAGAAAAGGCGGTGCGCGGAGGGAAAAGCCGGAGTTCGATCAGAAACTTCTCAATTTGGCGCGCGTGACTCGTGTGGTGAAGGGTGGTCGCCGTTTCCGTTTCCGTGCGACGCTCGTCATCGGCAATCGCAAGGGGAAAGTGGGTGTCGGCGTCGCGAAGGGTGCAGATGTCTCTATCGCTATTCAGAAAGCCTACGGTGAGGCGAAGAAGAATATGGTGGAAATCGCCTTGACTGGTGGTACGATCGCGCATGATGTCGCCGCCAAGCTCGGATCTGCTCGCGTCCTCCTCAAGCCCGCATCCGAAGGACGAGGACTGATCGCTGGCGGTGCTGTTCGTGCGGTCGTCGATCTCCTGGGTATCCGAGATGTCGTTTCGAAATCGCTCGGTGCATCGAATCCTCTGAATGTAGCGCGCGTGACCGTAGAAGCTCTCCGACAGTTGCCTCGTGCGAAGACGGCCGTGGTTCCTGTGTCCGTTACTCCCATTCCGACTCCTGCGGTCGTCGCCTCAGCAGAAGCGGTGATTCCTCCCATGATTTCGAAAAAGTAATCTTCTGTTGAAGAAAAAACTATGCAAGCACATGAACTGAAGAGCTCGGCTCGAAAAAAATCGAAGAAGATCGGCCGTGGCGGAAAGCGCGGTACGACTTCCGGTCGCGGTACCAAAGGACAAGGTGCGCACGGCAAGAGAAAGGATCCTCTGTTCGAGGGAGGCCGTTCGACTTTGACTGAACGATTGAAGAAAGTCCGTGGCTTCAAATCACCGGTGGTGAAGAAGGCGACGGTGACCCTCGCACTTCTCGAAAAGCATTTCGAAACGGGCGAGACGGTGACGGTAGAAGCGCTCCTCCTGAAGCGCGCCGTGACGAAGAATGCGAAACGAGCTGGAGTGAAGGTCGTCGCCACAGGAACCCTTTCCAAAGTACTCATCCTTTCCAAAGGCATCACCTGCTCCGCGGGTGCCAAGGAGGCCATCGAAAAACAAGGAGGAAAAATGGCGGAGTAACATCCCGCCTTTTTTTCTGCTATGATAGATGCATGAGGCGCTCCATTTCAACGGTCACTCCGCCTGTGGGCGGTGTGTCCGCTGAAATGAAATCGATTGCTGTTTTTATGAAAACTGAAATCATACCTGCGAATTTTCTTTGTATCTTTCTTCATGTAATCTTTTGTACCATTCAGATTTGAGTCATTGAAAATTGATTAGAAATTCAAAATTGGAAATTCAAAATTATATTACCCTATGTCCATCAAAGATATTTTCTCCGCCATCGCCAATCAGTCTGATCTCCGAAAGAAGGTGCTCTTCATCCTGGGCATCCTCGTGGTGTATCGGCTCGTCGCGAACATCCCGCTTCCCGGGGTGAATGCCCTCCAGTTGAAACAACTCTTCGATGGGAATCAGCTCCTCTCCATGCTCAATATTTTCTCGGGAGGCGGACTCTCGAATATCTCTATCGTGCTCCTCGGTGTGGGGCCGTATATCACCGCGTCTATCATCATGCAACTCATGACGACCATCGTCCCGTCACTCGAGCGATTGTACAAGGAAGAAGGTGAGGCAGGTCGTCAGAAATTCAACTTCTGGACGCGTTGGCTCACCGTGCCACTCGCGGGTATCCAGGCTTTCGGTATGATTTCTCTCCTCAAGTCTCAGCAGGTTTTCACTGATCTCACGCCATTTTCTACCGCGGTCATCATCATCACGGCGACGGCTGGATCGATTTTCCTCATGTGGCTCGGTGAACTCATCACCGAGAAGGGATTGGGGAATGGCGTTTCGATGATGATCTTCGCGGGTATCGTCGCGGCACTCCCGACGAGCGTGAGTCGGCTCGCTTCGACTTGGGATCCGTCGCAATTTTTCTCGTATGTTCTTTTCTTTCTCGTCGGCGCGATTACGATCGCCGGTGTCATCCTGGTGAACGAGGGTCAGCGCATCATCCCGGTCTCGTATGCCAAACGCGTGCGAGGGAGTCAGGTCTACGGAGGAACGGCATCGCATTTGCCACTGAAGGTGAACCAGGCGGGCGTCATCCCAATCATTTTCGCGGTATCTATAATCCTCATCCCGACCATGATGGCGAATTTCATCGCGCAGGCATATCAGGGACAGAAGATAGGGGAGATGGCTATCAAGGCGAGCGCATTCCTGCAGGATCAGACAGTGTATGGATCGCTCTTCTTCATCCTCGTCATCCTCTTCACTTATTTCTATACGACGGTCGTGTTCGACCCGTACAAGATTTCTGAGAATTTGCAGAAGCAGGGGGGCTATGTGCCGGGCATCCGTCCGGGGCAGGCGACCGCCGAGCATCTCCATTACATCATCATGCGTATCACGCTCGCCGGATCAGTCTTTCTCGGCATCGTCGCCGTACTTCCGTATATCGTGCAGGGATTCACGCATGTCCAGGCGATGCAGATCGGCGGGGTGAGCATCCTCATCGTCGTTTCGGTCGTCCTCGAATTCATCAAGCATACTGAGAGCCAGCTTGCGATGCGCAGTTACGAAGGGTTCTGAAGCTGAATGAATTAATTTCGAAGTACGAATTTCGAATCAAAATCGAATATTAAAAAATTCTGAATTAAAAATTGAATCGAAATTCAAAATTGTAATACACACCTATGATACCTCAACCAGGAAAATCAGCACCACTCTTCGCTCTCCCGGATCAGGATGGAGTGGAGCACTCGCTCGCGACCCATCTCGGCGAATGGGTGATTCTCTATTTCTATCCGAAGGATGATACGCCGGGCTGTACGAAGGAAGCCTGCAGTTTCCGTGATGGATATGCCACTCTGAAAAAGGAAGGCATCACCGTTTTCGGTATCTCTGCGGATTCGGTGAAGAGTCACCGGAAATTCGCCGAGAAATTCTCACTTCCGTTCCCGCTCCTCTCCGATGATGAGAAGAAAGTCGTGGAACGATATGGCGTTTTCGGCAAGAAAAAATTCATGGGCCGGGAATACGAGGGCATCTTCCGCACCACATTCCTTATCGATCCGAATGGTGTCATCGCGAAAGTCTACGAGGATGTGAAGTCTGATGACCATGCTATGACTATCCTTCAGGATCTTCAATCCCTGAGATAGGCTCACCTTCTCGGAGTATTCTTCGTATTTGGTTGATGGTATAATTTTGAATTTTGAAGTGAAAATTTCGAATCAAACTCGAATATTAAAAAATTCTAAATGAAACATTGAATCAAATTCAGGATTGATTAGAAATTAGAAATTTTTTTCAGTATGTCTGAAAAACTCCTCCTCCATACCTGCTGTGCGCCGTGTGGTATCGCGGTGATCGACGAGCTCCGGGCGGTCTATGACCTCTCGGTGTTGTTTTATAATCCGAATATCTATCCCGAAGCAGAGTATCTCCTCCGGAAGAAAGAGGTCGTGCGGGTGTGCACGGAGTGGAGCGTCCCGATGATTGATCAGGACTATCTTCCCGAATCTTGGAATGAACGGGTGAAGGGGTTGGAAGCTGAGCCCGAACAGGGGAAACGATGCTATGCCTGTATCGGTATGCGCCTCAGTCACACCGCGAAGGAGGCGTTGGAGCGAGGATTCCCGATATTCGGTACCACGCTCACCATGGGATTCCGCAAGAGTTCGAAAGTAATTTTCCCCATCGGCGAGGCGGCCGCGAAGAGATATGGCATCGTATTCTACGCCGAAGACTGGAAGAAAAAAGGCCGTGAAAGTATCGCGAGGGCGATGGTAAAAGAGCGCGGTATCTATCGCCAGAATTATTGTGGGTGTCAGTACTCCATCCGCGATACCTCACTTGGAGGTTCAACCTCCAAGTGACTTCCGTGGCTAGGGGTAGGGACAAAGAGTAGGTAGCTCCGAAGTATATCGGGGCTGTTTTTTCGCTTTCAAAAGCCATGTTTGACGGTTAGGAAGAGTGGTATTAGAATATGTATAGAGTAGTGTAATAAATGTAAACTAAAACACCAATTCTCTGCATGCATAATGTGGGAAAAGATTGCATAGGGAAATATAATCTCATGCACGACACTCTGAGAGCACCATGATTCCAAAGAAATAAAAAAGCAGAGAATTGGTGTATTAGTAAACAAAAGAGTATGAAAAAGAAAATAGAGGTTCAGGGTGTCGAGGTAGCCATTATTTCTCATGGGGGGAATGATTACATCTCTCTCACTGATATGTTGCGAGCAAAAGATGGAGATTTTTTTATTTCTGATTGGCTACGAAATAGGAATACCGTCGAATTCTTGGGTATTTGGGAGCAGATAAATAATCCCGATTTTAATTATGGCGAATTTGCCATAATTAAAAGTCAGGCAGGACTGAATAGCTATAAGATAAGCGTGAAGGAATGGGTGGAAAAAACAGGTGCAGTAGGCATGCAGGCTGTCGCAGGGCGTTATGGAGGGACATTTGCTCATAAGGATATAGCCTTTGAGTTCGGCATGTGGATCAGTCCAACTTTTAAGCTGTATCTGATCAAGGAGTTTCAACGACTCAAGGTGGAAGAAAATGAACGATTATCCGTGGGCTGGGATGCCAAGCGGATGCTGACGAAGATCAATTACAAAATTCATACCGATGCGATCAGGGAGAAACTTGTCATTCCACAGAGGCTGTCGGTGAAGAACGCAACCCTGACATATGCGAATGAGGCGGATGTCTTGAATGTGGCACTCTTCGGCATGACCGCAAAATCCTGGAAAGATGTGAATAAAAAGAAGGCGGGAAATATGAGAGACTATGCTGATGTGACGCAACTCGTCTGCCTCGCCAATCTGGAAAGCCTGAATGCAGAATTCATCAGGATGGGGATGACGCAGAAGGAGCGTTTGCTAAAATTAAACGAATCGGCAATCACGCAGATGAAATCATTGGTGAAGAACAAGAGTGTCCAGAAACTTTTGTAAAAAGCAGGTGGTGCTTCTAAAAAAATCGGACCCACCCCTCTGGGTGAGTCCTCGGAGGCCGAAGTCGAAAGTATGTAGAGTATGAGCGACTCTGTTTTGTTTGTCAGCTGACTGTGGCGAGTGCACTGCGTTCCTTATGGTATAATATCGGGGT
Organism: Candidatus Moraniibacteriota bacterium; assembly: GCA_049289395.1. GTDB lineage: Bacteria > Patescibacteriota > Minisyncoccia > Moranbacterales > UBA1568 > CAYTED01. The sequence goes on from JBATLQ010000059.1 coordinate 32,081, forward strand.
AAATTGTGATAAGAGAAAAATTATGTGTGATATTTGTCCTGGCGGGATAGAGCTGGTAAAAATTGCAGTGTATGGGATGTTATTTATTTCACTCTTAGTTTTCTTAAAGACAAAAAATTTATTTTTAAGCGTGATTGTTTTTCTAGTTAGCATAAACATCGTATTATTTTTAGAGTCCTTTAATAATTCTCTTTGGTTCCGAATGTATAATGTGGGATGGCTCCAATACTTCTCTCTTTTCATTTGGCCGATTATAAATATTATTCTCATCATCTGGTATGTTCGAAGGAAAAAATAGGAAGAAATATCTCCTTTCTTTGTTGCTCGCTGTCTCTCTCCTTCTCCCGTTTCATTTTTCGATTTTTTCTGACCTTCTGGTCGTATCGAGTCAGGAATTGCCGACGGAAAGTATCGATGGCTCGGTGACATGGTCGGAGAATCGTACCGTGAATGGGATCGTCATCGTGCCATCTGACGCGACCCTGACGATTGCGAAGGGGGTGACCATAGAGTTCGATGGGGAATCGACTCTTCAGGTAGAGGGGAAGCTCGTCATCGATGGGACGGTCGGTCAGCCGGTCGTGCTGAAGAAAAAGGATGCCGATGCCACGGATACCTACACTATTTCTGCCCTTTTTTCGGGGAGCATCGTCGCTCGGAATGCGGATATCTCGGGAGGGGGCGGCGCCGTGGAAGCTTTTATCATCGGGGAAACATCGCGATTTCGGTCGCTTTTCAATCGGGCGCGAGCGGATTGGTTCTATAGTGGAGCCCTGAGCTCGGTCAATGGGGGGAGACTTGATATTGAAGCGGTCTCTTTTCATGATAATACACTCGCGGTCTACGCCAATAATGATTCGGCGCGTCGGGTGAAGGTATGGCGGTCGAAATTTGAGCGGAACACCTTGGATTTCGTGAATGGAAATACGACTCTCAAATCGGATCTGAGATATAACTGGTGGGGGAATGCGAGCGGTCCGGAAGTCTGTACCGTAGACTGTGACTATCCTCGGAGAACACTCGAGAAGATTATCGGTGGTGCCGATACTTCTCTTTTCTCGGGGACGGATCGATTGAGGAATCCGGTTATCATCATACCGGGAATTATGGGATCGTGGAGGATCTTCGATGACACTCCACTTGTGATAGATCCGATATTCGATATATTCGACCCCCTGATCCAAACTTTGGATCAGAATGGATATGAGGAGGGGAAGGACTTGTTTGTGTTTCCCTATGAATGGCGGGAGAGTAATGTGGAGACGGCGAAACTTCTTCGGATAAGGATTGAAGAAATAAAGGTTCAGACGAAGTGGCCGAGGGTGGATATCGTCGCGCACAGCATGGGCGGACTCGTGGCACGGCAGTATGTCGAGATGCTCGACGGGAGTAAGAGTGTGGATCAGCTCATCACGCTCGGGACGCCACAGAACGGATCGCCGAAAAGTTATTTGACATGGGAAGGTGGTGAGTTTACTCAAGATAACTTTATTGAGGAATTTTTGATTCAGAAAATTTTTCAGCAGGAAGCCGAAGAGAATGGATACGAGGGCATCTTCGACTATATCACGGAGAAACCGATCGAGTCGGTCCGGCAACTCCTCCCGGTATATTCGTATTTGCGGAGCATGAAGACGGGAGATATGCGCGAGTATCCGACCGATCATCCGAAGAATGTTTTCTTGGAAGATCTGAATGATCCGGATAATCTGTCGAATCTCGATCCAGTATGGTTTACGAATATCGTGGGGAAATTGAAGAAGGATACGACGATCACGGGATTTCGCGTGAGCAATTCGATAACCAGTGTCTTTTTGGGCAAGGAACTGGATATCCTGTGGGGACATGGGAAACCGGACGGATATGATGATTTGTTCGGGGATCAAGGATTGGAAATCGGTTCGGGTGATGGCACGGTGCCACTGGTCTCATCGACCGGAATCGTCGCAGATGAGACGATCGAGCTTTCGAGTAAACACAATGACTTGCCGGCCGATGCCGCGAAGATCGTGTATGACAGGCTGACCGGACTCGATGCAGTGGTAACGGTGCCGAGGATGCTCCCGATCGATTCGATGATGATCGTACAGGTCTATTCTCCCATCGACATCCAGATTGTTTCGCCTTCGGGTCAGCGGATGGGGAAGAACTTCGTGACCGATGGGAACTATGACGAGATTCCTGGTGCTTTCTATACCGGATTCGAGACGGAGAATGAATTCATCACGATACCGAATCCGGAAGATGGGGAGTATCGGATAGTCACAGAAGGAACGGGAGTAGGGGAGTATCGTATCGAAGCGACGAAAATCGTGGAGAAGACGGATGCCTTGGGCGTGACGGAATCCACGACCGTCATCCATGGAACAGCTGAAGTCGGTAAGCAGGAAGAGAAGAAAGTGATGCTGAAGGATGATGTCGTGACGAGTGAGGATGAGGATACGGATGCCATCGCGCCGACGACTGAGGTATCCCTCTCCGGTACGCAGGGGTCGAACGACTGGTACACGAGCGATGTGACGGTCATACTTACCGCGACCGATAATGAGAACGGGAGCGGTGTGGAGAAAATAGAATATTCGCTCGATGCCGGTGTGACATGGAATACCTATGCCGATCCACTCGTGATTTCGAAGGAGGGCGTGATTATGCTCCAGTGTTTCTCGACGGATAAGGCGGGGAATAAGGAGATGATACGGACGCAGGAGATGAAAATTGATAAGACCGCTCCCGAAGCGAAGATGATTTTCAATACTTCGACGCAGAAACTCGATATACTCGGTATCGATAGCCTGGGTGGAGCGGTGAATGTCGTGACGAAAGAGTCTGTAATGGAAGGAAAGGGTGAAAAGGGGAGTGAGAGGATGTCAGGCATAATACATTGGAAGTGGTGGAAGAGATGGGAGAAGGGGCGGACAATTCTCACTACCATGCTCACCGACCCGGCAGGGCATGTGACGGCATTGGTATTCGAGAAAAGGAAGGATCGACAGAATCGTATCGATCTCGCCCTGCAATCGATAGCATACGACGGCAGTATGAAGAATTTCGCGAATTCCGGCATTCAGTACAAATGGCAGAAGGACTGGCGGAATAAATATTTTCTCTTCGCCTCGCACCTCTTTACTCGGGATATGTCTGTCGAATCACATTTTCTCCCGAAGAGAAATGAGACCTGGCTCATGGAAAAGCCGAGGGAGCTCGCCGATGATGGAGATGATGAACGGGAGAGGAGACCTCTCCGAAAGAAGATCCCGGGAATGGTCGTTCCTCATCTGACTACTCTGCGGGGGACACTGCAGATCGGCTATTAGACCTGTTGCTTAATAGACTCCAGCCAAAAATGGCATCTTTCGCCAGATCCTTGAGAAAATATTTTTGGCTTAGCTACGGCTAAACAAAAAATATTTTCCCATCGGCTCTGTCTGAAATCTGCCTATTTTTACCAAGAAGCCTATTAAGCAACAGGTCTATTGAACTTCCGGAAATGAGGTATACTGGAAGAATGAAACGGATTTATTTTTGGTATTCGAAGAAGAGTTTGGACTGGTGGTCGATACCGCATTTCCTGTTCGGGGTGGTCATCGCGCTCTCGGCATTGGTATTCTCTTGGTCGGTACCGGTCGCTTTCGTCGCGACCTTTGCCATCGCGCTCCTCTGGGAGTATTTCGAACGGCATGTCCGAATCCGTGAGACGCCGGCGAATTCGAAGATGGATATACTCCTCCCGCTCCTCGCGTTCATCCTCACGATATTTCTCATGAATCATACGCCGGCGCAGACGCCGGAGGATCGGCAATCATTCCTCATCATCACCCTCTCCCTCTACGGCTTCGTCAATTTCATCGCCTGGCGTGCGAAGATAGAACATGACCGTGAATTCGAGGGGTAGTATTTTTTTTGAATGTCGTGTTTCAGAACACCACATGCTGAGATGATGTCTAAGAAAACGAGGCTTTAATAAGCCTTGTTTTTTGTTGCCTAGGATAGGATTCTGTATATCTTGACTTATTATATAAAATATGTTAATATATTTCTATCGTTAGCGTTATGCTACCGGGCCGCTTGGGGT
>JBATLQ010000060.1:0-2384 GCA_049289395.1 Candidatus Moraniibacteriota bacterium
TTATTCCACATGCAAGGCATTACTATGAGACATTCTTTCATACTTTCCCAGTAGATTCTTGGGAGCTTATTGTCGCGACGAAGGGGCACACGGTACTTGCGGCAAATGTGATTGTGTATTTTGGCGAGTGGGCATACTACCTCCATGGTGGGACATCAGATAGTGATCGAGCATTAATGGCTCCTTATCTTCTCCAGTGGCGATCGATTGAAATCGCGAAGATGCGCGGATGCCGTTTCTATGATTTTGGCGGGGTGAGCATTCGTGTTGCTCAAAGGAATCCGGCATGGGCGGGAATTACGCGTTTCAAGCATGGCTTCGCACCGAAAACGGAAACACTGGTCTTCCCCGGCGCATATGATATTATTCTCTCTCGCCGTTTCTATGCGTTGTATAATTATCTTCGCCTCATAAAAGCAAGCTCTGTTACCATCGGACGATTTCTTCACCGCTAAAATGAGGAGGTTGTTCGCCTGAGAATGAAGAAGTTGCTGAGAGCCAGCGGATTTTTTTCGAAGCACTCTGGAAGCTCGGAACGCGGTGAGAGACTTGGAATAACAGTTCGATATGGGGTTTCGAGAGAGATATTCATTTGTATTCAGCGGTTGCACCGCTCAAAAAGCGGAACAACCGTTGAATTCTTGTTGAAAAAAGTTTCCTGACGCCTTTTTATTTTGCTACAATGAAGTCGATAATACACACTTCGAACAGATGAACAACGCTATCCACCTCTTGAAACAACTCATTCCGCAGGGGATGAAGAATATCCTTTGGCATTTGCCGATGGCGGTTTTCGCTGTAGTTTGGTTTCGCTTTCCCGCGAGGAAATTGAAAGTCATCGGTATCACCGGGACGAATGGCAAGACGGCAACGACTCAGCTCGTGACGAAGATATTGCAAGCGGCGGGGAAGAAAGTGGCGATGGCTTCGACGATTAATTTCGTCATGGACGGGGAGGAGAAGGTAAATGTCTCGAAATTCACGACACTGTCTTCCTGGCAACTGGAGCGGTTTCTTCGCGAGGCGGTGGATATCGGCTGTGAGTATGCGGTGATCGAGACCTCTTCGCATGCCATCGATCAGTATCGTACTTCTGGTATCTCGTATGAGGTTGCGGTCATGACCAATGTGACGCGTGAGCATCTCGATTATCATCACACGATGCCAGAATATCGCAGAGCGAAGCGGAGGCTCTTCCTGCAGGCGAAGATGGCGGTAGTGAATCTCGATATGGAGAATCCGGAGGAATATCTCGAAGCGAAACCTTTCGAGAAGAAAGTTTCGTACAGTACGCATGATCCGCGGGCGACACTTTTCGCTGAACAATTAAAGTTCTCGCTCCATGGATCAGAATTCACTGTCGATGGGACGAAGTTCTCGCTCGTCCTCCCAGGACTCTTCAATATCGAAAATGCGCTCGCCGCGATCGGCATCGGCACACTCCTTGGTATCGACCTTCCGACGATGAATCAGGCAATCGCCAAGGTTGCGGTCGTCCCCGGACGCATGCAGTCAGTAGAAAATAATCGTGGCATTACCATCATCATCGATTATGCAGTGACGCCGGATTCCCTTGAGAAACTTTACTCACTTGTTTCGCAGATGAAAGGCGCTGAGCAGAAGATCATCGCTCTCCTTGGCGCATGCGGAGAACGTGATCGTGGCAAAAGGCCGATGATGGGTGAGATCGTCTCATCGTATGCGGATACGCTCATCCTCACAAATGAAGATCCGTATTATGAAGACCCGGAGCAGATTCTCGATGATGTTGAGCGGGGGATTGTAAAGACTGCAGGGAAAGAATATCTGAGGATATTTGATCGGCGTGAGGCGATCGCGAAGGCGCTTGCTCTCGCGGAATCGGGAGACATCGTCGTCATTACCGGCAAGGGTGCGGAAGAAACGATGAAAATCGGCGCACAGATGATTCCATGGAATGATGCGAGCGTCGTTCAGAAAGAATTGGAGAGGCTTTCATGAAAAACAAAAAAAACAGCGCATGCTGTTTTTTTGGTACCTCCTCCTAGCCGATGAGGATGATGAACATCCAGGTGAGGAAGAATCCGAGGATGCCGCCGGCGATGACTTCGCTCGTTCGGTGACCGACGCGTTCTTTGAGTCGCGGGAATTTGCTTTCGTCGATTTCACCGCGGAGCTGGTCGACGAGCATATTAAGGTAGCGCCCTTGATCGCCGAGGATCATGCGGATACGGAGCGCATCATCGACGATGATGAAGGCGAGTCCGGCTGTGACGGCGAAGACACCGGAATGAATTCCTTCATAGTGTCCGATAGAAGTGAGGAGTGAGACGGCGAAAGCGGTGTGAGAACTCGGCATGTGTCCATGTGTGAAGATGTAGTCCCAATCGAGACCGTGTTTGATC
>JBATLQ010000061.1:0-12193 GCA_049289395.1 Candidatus Moraniibacteriota bacterium
GAACAGCTCGCGACTTTCGGAGGGGTGGATCGCGATGTGCGCGGGCGGAGTGTGTCGGTCGCGTATGTTGCATTGGTGAGTAACGAGGAATACCGACCGAAAACGACGGAATACTATGCGGCGATCGGCTGGAAGAGTGTCGATCGGCTACCGGCACTTGCTTTCGATCACGCCCGGATGATCAAACTCGCACGAGAGCGACTTATCGGGAAGATCGGGTATTCGAATATCGGGTATGCGTTGCTTCCGAAGGAATTCACCCTGTCGGAATTGCAGGAAGTGTATGAAGCGATCCTCGGTCGACCGCTTGATAAGAGAAATTTCCGGAAAAAAATTCAGGATGTGAAATTGGTTATGGAGACAGGGAAGAAGCGACAGGCAGGCGCGAGCCGTCCCGCGAAGCTCTATTCTTTTTCTAATCGAACACTGAAGATGGTGGATGTCCTGTAGCCTCGCGGTGATTTTTTTGGAGCGCATTAATGAATGGATATATTCATGCTGACGAAAAAGTTCGTCAGTTTTTTATTTCCGATATGCTTATTTTTCCCCTTGTAGAAGGGATAAATGGTGATGTGATGCAGGCGCTATTTCTCATTTTCTCTCTTTTCCACACACCGGAAATGGAAATCTCTTACACTGTGATCATGTTCATTGACAACAGTAGAGGAGGAAATCATGAAGTCATATCGTCGCGGACTCGTCGCGCTTTCTGCAGACCCGATAACCTTCGGGCACCTTGATCTCATCGCGCGGGCGTTGGAGCGGTGTGCATCCGTCGTGGTGCTTATCGCGAACAATGATTTGAAGCGGGGGAGCTATCTCTTCTCGCTTGCTGAGCGTATGCATATCGCGACGCTCGCCGTCGAGCAGTCGGGACTCCCTGGCATCCGTGTCATCGAGTCTGGTGGACTGCTCGTCGATACCTATCTTCGTGAAGACTGTGATGTGATATTTCGGGGCATTCGCAATGAGGATGATGTCCGGTATGAGAAGGAGCAGATGCAATTGCACGCGCTCATTCTGCCGGCACTCGCGGACCGCATCGTTTTTCTCGAATCTCGTCCGGAATATCGGATGATCTCTTCGTCACTCGTGAAGGCCTTCGTACAGAGTGGTGTCGATGTGACGCCATTCGTACCGGCTTTCGTGAAGCAGTTGCTCGAAGAGCGGATTTGCGGACAGTACAAGGTCGCGGTGACCGGATGTCAGGCGAGTGGGAAGACTTATGTGACCGAGCAATTGGCCAAGCGATTGACTTCGAATGGAATACCGGCGGAGGTGATCGATGTCGATGCGCTGTCACGGGTGTTGTATGTCGAGGACTCATTGGGAGCGCAGGCCGTTCGGGATGGAATCGCGAAGCTTTTCGGGGGGGATGTGCTCAGCGATGAGGGGCGAGGTGTGCGTCGGGATGTATTGAAGCGACGCATATTCGATTCGGAAACGACGGCGGAGCAACGATCGGAACTGCATTCCTTGGTCGCGCCACATATCGAGCGATTGTATCGTGAGGCGCTTTCAGGAAAGCGGGGTATCGTCCTCATCGAGTGGGCGCAGCTCGCAGAGATGAAGTTGTCGCATTGGGCGAATCATCACTCGATCGTCGTTTCCAGTGCTGATACGGAGGCATTCCGCACTGCTCGCGAGATTTCTACGGAAGATGCTGTCGCCGTATCGCGGTTCCAGTGGAGTGCCGAAGAGAAAGCGCGATCGCTGTATGAGAGGGCATCCCTCGCCAGGAACGGGACGGTCATTCGTTTCGTGAATCGTATCGGAGATGAGGCATCACTCCACGCCCTCGCACATTCGGTGCGAGAACTTTTTCCATCGTTGCAATCGGAAGGGGATCCGTCATGGATATCGGCCAGTATGAAGTGTTGAGGAAGATCGGCGAAGGAAGCTTCGGCCGGACATTTGCGGGACGCCATCGGATACTCGGCATGCCAGCCTGTATCAAACAGGAACGGACCGGTGATCCGGTGTATCAGAAAATGTTCCGCGAAGAGGCCATGCTCCTTGCTCGGGTACACCATGTTTCGCTTCCAGCTCTTCGGGATTATCTCGAGCTACCGGACTTCGGACAGATCATCGTGATGTCGTTCATCGCTGGTGAAAATCTTCGGAAGAAAGTGGAGTGTGAAGGTCCGATCGATGATGAGCATATCGCATGGATTCTCCAGCGGACGCTTGATGCGCTATCGTACCTTCATTTTCAGGGCATCGTGCATTGTGATGTGAAGCCGGAGAATATCATCCTTCATTTGGAGGAGCATAATGCAGTGCTCGTCGACTTCGGTCTCGGTATTGCGAATCCGACGGCGGAGACCATCGCAAAGGGTGGAACGGAAGCGTACATGCCACCGGAATTCGGTAATGGACTCCCTCCGATTCCTGCCTCGGACATCTATTCATTGGGGAAGACGGCGATTTTTCTCGCGGGGGGTGATCCTCATGCGGGGACGATGCCGAGAGATATGCACCGCGAATTTGCGGAGTGCATACGGGCGATGATTCGGAAGGATCCGCTCGCCCGACCACAGGATGCGCGAGCAGTGAGTCGCGCTTTGACGGGTATCCGCCGACGCATTTTCGGTCGGACGGAAACAATCGAGTTGTTCAAACTTCGTGAGAGGAGCATATCATGAGCGGTGCATTCGGATGGGTGAAGGCGGATGTGGCAGGTGGTGGCACGAGAGTGCATCGCCCGGATGATTTCGCCCCGGCGAAAGATGCATATGCAGGTGGAGCGAAACGAATCGATATCGGATTCGATCCGAATGATGGAAAGAGTCGGAAGATCGATGCCTTTGCGACGAAGCTCGGCGCAAGGGTCATTCCGAATGGCAAGGGGGTGCTGTCGAGTATCGCCGCGAATGTCGTCATAGTGTCGCTTGATGTGACGGGATCCATGTGTGAGTGGCCGCAAGAAATTTTTAAGCGACTTCCTCTCCTCTATGTCGATCTCGTCAGGTATTTCGGGTCGGATGATGTGGAGGTGCTCTTCATCGCACATGGCGATGCGAGCGGTTCAGATCGCTATCCGATTCAGGTCGGACGATTTGCAAGGGGGCCGGAGCTCGATGTCGTTCTCGCTTCCCTCGAACGCGAAGGTGGTGGAAACGGGCGACAGGCACAACGGGAGTCACATGAGCTCGTCGCCTATCATCTGGTCGAACGCATCGATACCAGATCGGCGCAAAATGTCTTCGCCTTCTTCATCACCGATGAGGCGGGGTATGATACGGTCGATGCGGGTCAGGTGGATCGACTTCTCGGTGTTCCGGTGAATCGCGAACTCGTGAAGACAAAGGATGTCCTCGCTCGGCTCTCGGTCTCCGCGGATGTGTATGCGGTAGTATGCGATACGAGGACCTATAGTCATCCCATAGCGCCAGAATGGTGGCGAGGGATGCTCGGTCGTGAGCAGGTCCTCATCCTCGATGATGCACGACGGATCGTCGATGTGCTCCTCGGGGTGATGGCTGGCAAGGTGGGGAAGGATCGTGAATTCGATATCGATCTCACGAAGCGTCAGGTCGGTCTGCCGCACGGCCGTGACAATATAGCGAATGTCCACAAGACGCTCGCGATTGTCAGGAGGGGCGGGGTAAACAAACTCCTCTCTCCTCCGGATGCGTCTGGTTCGCGTGCGAATGGGACACGATCCCTGCTTGATGATTAAGTGAAGAAAAAAAGCAAATAAAAACGCGGCACACCCTGGAATCTCAGGGGTGCCGCTTTTCTTGTTCACTGCTTCTTGAATTCCTCCAATCCAGTTTCCCAGGCCGCCACGACTTCATCATAGATGACTGGATTAATCATTCGCCGGAGTTTGGGGAATTGCCGCATCAGGAGTGCATTGCGCACTTCGGTCGCCGAAACTTTCTTGGTCTTCCGACCGGAGAAGCGATCGACGATATGGTGAGGTTTATGTCCCTCTTCGACGAGGACGGAAATTTCTTCCCGGCAACCACCCATGAATACGGTTTCCTTAGGATCGAAGCCGATGGCCGAGAGCATATCATTGATGGCTGTGAGCCATGCGGCATTGTTGTTGAAGTCGGGGAGTGGGAGCACTCGAAGATTCGGAAACACTCGCTTCAGGAAACTCGCCCGTTGTGGGTAATCGAAGAAGTGTCGTAGCGAGCGCGGGTGTGTGGCACTTCCGATGAAAAGGATGGAGCGCTCACTCATCTCGAGCATCATTCGGATCATGGTCTCATGGCCGAGATGCTGCGGATTGAATCGACCGATATAGGCCATTTCTGTGTACCGCACTTTATCTTGACTCATTTCCTGCTCCTCTTCTAGGGTGTTCGTGGAAGGAACTACGAAGGGTAATATTACCACAATTGTATATTATTGTCAATTGGAGAAAGATATCATGAAACAGAATTATGCATTGCAGTTTCGGTTTCAAAATTGGTGGAAGCGAGGTGGCTTCCGGGGGAATCCGCTCCCGGTGTATCGAGTGATTGAGCGACGGTATTCGGAGTCACATCGTTCGTATCACACTCTGGGTCATCTGCTCTATTGTCTCGATCAATTCGACCTTATATGGCGCAAGATGCAAAATCCTTTGGCGGTGGAGGGGGCACTCTGGTTCCATGATATCGTGTATGATCCGCGTCGTGGCGACAATGAAAAGCGAAGTGCAGACCTCATGCAGAAGCTCCTCGCCGGTACCGGCGCCTCGTGTGCATTCGTCGGTGTCATGAGTCGCATGATTCATCTCACCAAGCATGTGAAGGTCATTCGGAATCGGGATACGCGGATACTCCTCGATATCGATATCTCGGTGTTAGGAGCATCACAGATTGATTTTGATCGATATGATGCCGGGATTCGGTTCGAATACGGATTTGTTCCTGAGGAGGCGTATTGTATTGGGAGGGCGCAGATTCTGCGGATGTTTCTCTTTCGATCAGAAATTTTCCACACGCCGTTTTTTCGGAGAGCATGTGAGTGGCAGGCTAGCCGTAACTTGCAAGCTTCTCTTGTAAACCTGGAAAGTAGGCGCCGGCCGTTGTGAAGCGGTTAGGACCGTAGCGAGAATGTTCGCCGCGGTCTTTTTTCTTGATATTTATCCTTGCCTGCGATAGGATGCAGTGACCAAAGAATATGTTGAAAGAAATCAAACAAGCATTGAAAAGCCTTGAATTCAGCGATAATGAAATCGCAATCTATATCGCGCTGACACAGCTCGGTGAATCTCCTGTGGTGAAAATAGCGAAGAAAGCCGGTCTCCCGCGGACGACTGCGGCGAGTATTCTACAGGAACTGGGAAGGAGCGGGTATGTCTCATCGCATGTACATCGTGGAAAAACATGGTATTGGATCGAGTCTCCGAATACGATTGAACGGATCTTCGAGAATCGAATCGTTATCGCGAGGGAATTGAAGGGGCTTCTCTCTGATTTTTATCGAAGTGAGGCTGACTTTCCGGAGGCGAAGATTTTCGATACCAAGATCGCGATCAAGGCGTTCATCGAAAAGACGATGGTGACCATGAAAGATGGAACACTCATCCTGACCTTGGATACTCCGGGAGCCGCGAATTATACGAAGATATATTCGGAGAATTTCGATGCGGCGTTGCGAAATGTGAAGCGAAAGAAGAAAATTTTGACCCATACGCTGATCCCGCATGGATCAGGAGCGGATATCGATCCGAAGAAGATTGTTGCGCAAGCAATCACGCTCCGCGAAATGCCGGTCGGAGTGCAGGGATTTCAGGCTTCTTTTTGGATCATCGACGATCTCTTCGTGCAATTCTCGGGGCGGTATCCGTTTATCGTTGCGGTACGACACAAGCTTATTGCAGAGAGTATGCGCGGACTGTTTCAGTACCTCTGGTCTGTTTCCACGCCGATACAAAAGGGGGTTGCCGATGTGATTCCTCATAAATAATATTCCTCAGAAATTTCCAATGAATAAGAAGTTGATATTCCGAAAACATTTGAAAGCACGATAAACTGTTTCTTTATGCAAGAGAATATCCAATTTTTGGCAACACATACGAGGGATGGCGGACTGCTTCAGTCGGAGGCGTGGCGTTTGTTTCAGGATGCATCGGGGAAGAAGACGAAGCGACTCGTTGGGAGTGGGTATCTCGCGAGTGTGATACTGCACGAGCTCCCGATGGTCGGGAAATACCTCTATGTTCCGCGGGGTCCGGTGGTACGGGAGACGGACATAGATTACGGAGAATGTCTGTCTCGATTGATAGCCGAGGGAAAGGAAATGGGTGTTCGGTGGATTCGTATCGAGCCGACAGATGAGGGGTTTCTCCGATTCGTCGAGAACATGCGAAAAGAAAAAAAGATAAAAGGACTCTGGAAGGCACCCCATGATATGCAACCGAGAGAAGTGCTCGTGCTCGATCTCACTCCCGATCGCGAGACACTCCTTGCTCAGATGAAATCAAAGACTCGGTACAATATCCGTTTGGCGGAGAAAAAAGAAGTGCAGATTTTCTCGACGCAGGAGAGAAAATATCAGGATATTTTCATCCGCCTTATCGGAGTGACGGCGAGGCGCAAGGGCATCACCCCACATCCGAACCGGTATTACAATAAGTTCTTTCAGACTTTCCCCAAGGAATCGTGGGAGCTCATCGTCGCGATGAAGGATCATACGGTGCTCGCAGCGAATGTCATCGCGTACTGTGGTGAATGGGCGTATTATCTCCATGGCGGGACGGATGATCATGATCGCGAATCGATGGCACCGTATCTCCTCCAGTGGCGGTCGATCGAGATCGCGAAGATGAGGGGGTGCCACTTTTATGATTTCGGCGGGGTGAGTATCCGCGTCCCACAGAAGAATCTCGCATGGGAAGGCATCACGCGCTTCAAGCAGGGTTTCGCACCGAAGACAGAGACGATTGTGTTCCCTGGCTCCTATGATATTATCCTGAGTCGACGATGGTACGCACTCTATAATTCACTTCGTCTCTTGAAGAAAAGCATGACGACATTCAGCCGATTTCTCAGACGGTAGTACTTGCGGGAGCGGTCGTTCCGCCTGCGGGCGGTGCGTCCGCTGTTTCAGTAACATTTGATGTAACATTTCTTTTTTGAAAATGGTTATGAAAAATCTCATCCATTTCTTGAAACAACTCGTACCGCAGGGTGTGAAGAATATCCTTTGGCATTTCCCTTTGGCTGTTTTTGCAGCGGTTTGGTTCGGCATGCCGGGGAGGAAATTGAAAGTCATCGGCATCACCGGGACGAATGGGAAGACGACGACGACTCAGCTCACGATGAAGATTTTGCAGGAAGCCGGCTCGCCTTCGTCCGACTTCGGCGGAGCAAGGAAAAAAGTCGCCATGGCCTCGACGATCAACTTCGTGATGGACGGAGAGGAGATGGTAAACACATCGAAATTCACGACGCTTTCCAGTTGGCAGCTGGAGCGATTTCTCTCCGAGGCGGTGAATATCGGATGTGAGTATGCGGTGATCGAGACTTCTTCGCATGCGATCGACCAGTATCGGATTTTCGGTATTCCGTATGAGATTGCGGTCATGACCAATGTGACGCGTGAGCACCTCGACTATCATCAGACAATGTCGGAGTATCGCCTGGTGAAGCGCCGGCTCTTCGAGCGGGCGAAGATGGCAGTGGTGAATCTCGATATGGAGTCGCCCGAAGAATATCTCAATGCGAGGCAGTATGAGAAAAAAATTTCGTACAGCACGAACGATCCGCAGGCGACGATTCTTTCGGAGCGCATTGAATTGAAACTCCATGGTTCGGAATTCTTCGTTGATGAAACGAAATTTTCACTCGCTCTCCCGGGACTCTTCAATGTCGAGAATGCGCTCGCGGCAATCGGGGTCGGAGTGCTTCTCGATATCGATATGCAGACGATGAGCGAAGCGCTCGCGAAGGTTACGATTGTTCCGGGGCGAATGGAAAGTGTCGCCAATAATCGTGGCATCACGATCCTCATCGACTATGCCGTGACTCCGGATTCGCTCGAGAAACTCTATCGGCTCGTTTCGCAGATGAAGACCGAAGGAAGTCGGATTATCGCCCTTCTCGGTGCTTGCGGGGAGCGCGATCGGGGCAAGCGCCCGATGATGGGGGAGATCGTGTCATCCTCTGCGGATACGCTCATCCTGACGAACGAGGATCCGTATTATGAAGATCCGGAGCAGATTCTCGACGATATCGAAAAGGGCATTGTGAAAATTCCGGGCAAGGAATATCTCCGTATCTTCGATCGACGTGAAGCGATCGTGAAGGCACTTTCCATCGCGAGCCAGAATGACATCATCGTTATCACCGGCAAGGGTGCCGAGGAGACGATGAAGATTGGAGCACGGGCCGTTCCCTGGAATGACGCTCGCGTGGTACGGGAGGAGCTGGGAGGAAGAGATGAGAAAATAGAATTTTAGGAAGGAGAAAAAGAAAAAAGACCCGGTAGGGTCTTTTTTGATGACAATGAGATATTCATTTAACCCACGAGGATGATGAAGATCCAGGTGAGGAAGAATCCAAGTATGCCGCCGACGACGACTTCGCTCGTGCGATGGCCGACGCGCTCTTTCAATCTCGGAAATTTACTTTCATCAATTTCATTCTTCAGCTGGTCGACGAGCATGTTGAGATAGCGACCTTGATCGCCGAGGATCATGCGGATACGGAGAGCGTCATCGACGATGATGAAGGCGAGTCCGGCCGTGACCGCGAAGACGCCGGAATGGATACCTTCATAGTGACCGATGGAGGTGAGGAGGGCGACGGCGAAGGCGGTATGTGAGCTCGGCATGTGACCGTGCGTGAAGGCATAGCTCCAGTCGAGACCGTGCTTCATGGAGTAGATGATGAATTTGAGGACTTGTACGAAGAGCGCGACGAGAATCGGGATAAGGAAGACTGCTGATGTTTGAAAGAAGTCCATAGGATGTATGTATTAATTTTCTCTAGTATATCACATTGATCCCGCACCTATTTGGCACTGCGCTACGGGCGTGAAAAAACAGTCAACAATATCCTAATCGCACCATAGGATTTGACTATTATAAACACGAGATTTACAGAGTGCCCAAATAGGTGCGGGATTGATTTTTTTCGAGAAAAAGTGTATATTGGTGGGGTAGAAGTATAATCTTTATATCGTACAAATATATGGGTATCGGATTTATTTTATTGATCGTCGTCGGAGTAGCGGTGCTTTTCGTCATCGCTTCGTACAATGGCTTGGTGACCCTGAAGAATCGTGCAGAGGAGGCTTGGAGCGATATTGATGTACAGCTGAAGCGTCGGTATGACCTCGTCCCGAACCTGGTTTCTGCGGTGAAGGGGTATGCTTCGCATGAGACGGGTGTGTTCGAGAAGGTGACCGAGGCGCGGGCGAAGGCGATGTCGGCAACCGGTGCCGAGGAGAAAGCGGGTGCGGAGAATATGCTGACGGGTGCATTGAAATCAGTGTTCGCCATCGCTGAGGCGTATCCGGATCTCAAGGCGAATACGAATTTCCTCGAATTGCAACAGGAGCTCTCGGATACCGAGAACAAGATCCAGGCGTCGCGTCGTTTCTATAATGGTACGGTGATGGAGATGAATACGAAGATCGAGACCTTCCCGAGCAATATCATCGCGGGTATGTTCAATTTCACGAAGCGCGAATTCTTCGAACTCACCGACGAAGCCGCGAAGGAACCGGTCAAGGTAGAGTTCTAAAGTCTCGTAACTGGTAACCCGTAATTGGTAACTAGAAAATGCAAAAACCGGAAAAAGGAGAATATCTCGGTTTAGATCAGCTTGAAACATACCAACTTGCCAGGCAGCTTTCAAGGGTTGCTTGGCAAATTTATTTAAAATTTGATTGGCAACAAAAGAAGATTATTGGGGATCAATATATAACGGCGACTGATTCTTGTGGCGCAAATATTGCCGAGGGATATGGGCGATTTCATTTCTTGGATAAAGTGAAATTCTACTATAATGCGAGAGCATCACTTGTGGAAAGTATGCATTGGATGAAGCTACTATCTGAACGAGACCTGATTCAAGAAAAGACATTTGTCGATGAATATGTAAAAATATACCCGCGGCTTTCGTTGAAGCTCAATGCTCTCATTAAGACAGCAATCAATAAAAAGAATTCCTAGTTACGAATTACCTATTTCTAGTTACAAAGATTTATGACCCTCTACACCCAAAAGGACAAAAATATACGACTCTCATTTCTCTATATCACGGGATTCCTTATCTTCGTGATTGGGGTGGGATATATCTTCGCGGGGGCGATGCAGTCATCCGGGGTCCTCTATATCGCGGTAGGATTTTCGGTCATCACGAGCGTGGCATCGTATTGGTGGAGTGATACCATCGTCCTCTCCATGAGTGGGGCGAAACTCGTAGAGTTCAATGATAACAAGGAGCTGTATCGGATCATCGAGAACCTCGCGATCACTGCGGGATTGCCGACGCCGAAGATCTATACGATCGATGATACGGCGATGAATGCGTTCGCGACGGGGCGGGATCCAGAGCATGGGGTCATCTGTTTCACGACGGGCATTTTACAAACTCTGAGCAAGACGGAACTTGAGGGCGTTGCCGCGCATGAGCTTTCTCATATCGGCAATCGTGACACGCTCATCTCGACCCTGGTCGTTATCCTCGTCGGATTCGTCGCACTCCTCGCAGATTGGTTCCGGCATTGGGCGTGGTTCGGAGGGAGTCGGGACAATGATAACAAGGGGCAACTGCAGATTAGCCTCATCGTCGTCGCACTCGTGCTCTCCATCCTCGCGCCGATCGCGGCGACACTCATGCAACTCGCCATCTCACGGAAGCGCGAATTCCTCGCTGATGCATCCGGCGCGCTCCTGACGCGGTATCCGGAAGGGCTGGCTTCGGCTCTGCAGAAGATTTCCGGTGACACCGAACCGCTCGAGGCGGCGAATCGCGCGACGGCATCCCTCTATATCGCGAATCCCTTCAAAGGGAAAAAAGTAGCGAAGTTCTTCATGACCCACCCACCGATGGAGGAGCGAATACAGGCTCTGATGAATATGAAGGTGTCAGATAATGGAGGGAATTGATCGTATTGTTTCGTATTGGTGGACGGGCAGGCACCACCCACCGATGGAGGAGCGGATAGCTGCTTTGCGCGGAATGGATATGCAGCAGTAACTAGTAACTTGTAATTGGTAATCAGGAAGAGGAGTTGAGAGAGAGGTTTTAATTACTAGTTACTTATTACTAGTTACTCTATGGTCTCTTATCAGGATTTCGTGAAGAAGGCTCGGGAGCGATTCGACAAACGCAGGGCGCATCAGGGTGGTCGATATCAGTTCACCGAACATTCAAGGTTTAAGATGCAACAGTACAACCTCTCCGAACAGCGGGTGACACGGATCATCCGCGCACCGAAGCGGACGGAGGAAGGTATCGCTCATAAAACCATCGCGGTCATGCAGCCGGGCACGGTGAAGCGCGATGCGAAGGGGAAGGAGACCTGGACGCAGGAGATCTGGGTGATGTACCAGCTTCGCCGAGGTGAAGCAAATCACAAATCACAAATCACAATTCCCAAACAAATCACAAATCACAATTCCCAAAACCCAGAAGTAAATCAATCGACGCAACTGCGAATCATCAGTGCGTGGCGGTACCCGGGGATGAGTCCGAAACGCAATCCCATCCCCGAGGAGATCCTCCGTGAACTCGAAACCGGCGAAACATTTGATGAAGAATAAGGAAGGAGTATACTGACAGTGAGCGATGAAGAGTAATCAATAATCATATTTGAATATGACAGAAGAAACACAGGGTGGGGGAAGCGAAGTGAAGAATGCAGAGGTCGTCTCGTCGAGTGCGGGCATGGATCAGGAGAAGATCGTGGCGATACTCGGGTATATCATCCCGATACTCTTCCTGGTGCCACTCCTCTCGGAGAAGAAGAGTCCGTTCGCGGTGTTCCATGCGAATCAGCATCTCCTCCTCCTCATAGCGGCGATCGTCCTCAATGTCGTCGCATCGATGATCCCGATACTCGGGTGGTTCATCATCGGGCCAGTCGGTATGTTCGTCCTCATCGTCCTCGCACTTATGAATCTCCTCAGCGCGGCGCGCGGTGAGATGAAGCCACTCCCGATCATCGGCGGGTTTGTTTTGATTAAATGAGTGAGGCCGTGGGGCAAGGGTAGGATTCAGCGGTCACTCCGCTTTTG
>JBATLQ010000062.1:0-4536 GCA_049289395.1 Candidatus Moraniibacteriota bacterium
CCAACACGACCAGGGTGACAGCCAGCATCACATAACTCACTTGGGTGTACTTGTATGTGGTCATACATTTTGATTCCGAATTTTTGCGGAGAGGGAGTAGCCTTTGCGCGAACTTTCTTTGAACGAAAGGACCAATGATGCACTCCTCGGTCGCGAGAGCAAAAACCAAGAATTTTCCTTACCTTTCTTCTTTTCTCCGTTCTCTTATTGGTCACACTCCACCGTCCATTCGATACCGTATTTGTCCCGAAACATGGAAAAATAAGTGCCCCAAGGACTTTCTGCCAACGGCATTTCAACCGTCCCGCCCGCCGAAAGGCCGTGAAATAATTTATCTGCTTCTTCTTTGCTTTCTGCGGTTATGGCTATTTTCGATCTGTTTTCGTTTTCGTTTACCTGTCCCATACTTTCGGGAACATCATTGGCAATCAATATGTTTTTGCCGATAGGCAAAGCGATGTGCATTATCTTATTTTCTTCTTTTTCTGCTACCGGGAATTCAGGGCTTGCGATGTCTTTGAAACGGATAATCTCTGCAAACTCTCCGCCAAATACTGATTGATAAAAAGTGAATGCTTCTTCGGCATTTCCATTGAAGTTAATGTAGGGATTGATTGTCGCCATAATTTTTGTGGTTACTGTTAACGATATTATTATTGTACCAAATCTTCCATTAGACCTGCTGCTTCATAAGCTTCTTGTTAAAAATAGACAGATTTCAGACAGAGCCGATGAGAAAATATTTTTTGTTTAGCCTAAGCTAAAAATATTTTCTCAAGGATATGGCGAAAGGTGGCATTTTTAGCTGGAGTTTATTAGGCAACAGGTCTATTAGAACACCGAGCGACATGAGCGGAAATTGCATTCCGAATTTTTTCGGAGAACCTAGGACGAAGTGAGAATATATATTCACTCAGCCAAACCATCTCATTTTATACCTTGATTCTGTATTGCAGAGATATAATCTTTAAAAAGAATTTTACTCCCAGGATACTCATACCCTATCGGATTCGTAGGTGGCTCGTTATAACCGATTGGTTTTTCAATATACCTGAGAACTTCCCGAGAAGAGAACACATCGAAATCCCGACTCTGTCTGATTAAAGTCCAGAAGCCCTCTTGTGTCTTATGTGCATTAATAACCTTCTCTTTCAAAAGTTTCTGATTACTATCAAGGGTAAGCGTGTATGTCGCTTCTCTCCCCACAACAAACCGGTTCCATACTCTTTTTTCTGGCCAACCATGATAGGTAGGAAACACATAGAGTGGGATATTTAACTCCCTTGCAACGGACGAGGCACAGAAACTTACTGCATCATGTCCGTTATGACCGCCCTCGAAATCATGACTTACGACGCATTCCGGGTTGAGTTCTTTTGCTAATGCCAGAGTTTTTTCTTGTGCTTCTGTCACTTTTTTCATGAACTCACGCTCAGGAATCCGCAAGAAATGTATAGATTTTCGTAAGACACCGATAGCGTCCATGGATTGGAAAACTTCTTTCTCTCTTTCTTCACCCAATCCACCGTAATTGCCATCCGTTATATACAACACATCTACTCTTTTGCCTTTTGCAACAAGCTCTGAAATGAAAACTGAGGTATAAACTTCATCATCTGGGTGAGCAAGAATAAATAGGTATTTTGAAAAGCTTTCAGGATTATTCATAACTTCTGGATAATACCAGTGCGGAGAGAGGGATTTACCCTGAAGGGTATGAACTTTTATCTGCCATGGATCGGTCGACTTACACATTCTACCATATCAAACAAAAAACATTGTATTTACCATGTTTTCTTGATAGCGGAGAGGCAGGGATTCGAACCCTGGAACCAGTTTTACCCGGTTAACTTCTTAGCAGGAAGCCCCTTTCGACCGCTCAGGCACCTCTCCAATTTTGCTTTATTTAAGGTACTTTATATCTCTTCAGGTGTTTCGGATTACTCGTCCCAATCACTTGAAAATATTCTTCGACATCTTTTCTCGCCTCAATCCGCACATCCCACTTGTTCTTCATGATGCGATGCTTAATTCCGAGACTCGAAAGAATAGCACCGACCGACTGTATCAGTGGATATGATCGACTTGTAAAGCCTATTTTCTTATAGCAGTATTTCTTTCCTTTTGAAAGGTACTGGTGAATTATAGTACAGCCGTCGGTATCAATCAAACCGCGTACACAAGCAATAGAATACGCCTTATTTTCTTTTACCCAGTGAGGAATATCCACCTGCTGTCTCACTTTGCTTCCTTTCGCCAAGCCTATCGCGGTAATCAGATAGTCCACCAGGGCTGTTCTGGAAATGACAACCCGTATAGCGAGTGACTGCTTGTGAGCGTAGAGCACTACAGGAACATCAAAAAGTTTTTTGATGAGATTCTGAACAAACTTCAGGTACTCTTTGTCGGTCACGCTGTTGAGCGTCACGGTAAACTGGTGTTCACTAATGCCACCATCACCAAGCATGATGCCAACGAACTCCGCAAGTTCCTTCGAAAACTGCGGTTTCTTAAATAGGAATGGTCCGGTAATTTTTGATGGCTTAAACTTCCCTTCCGCTTCCCACCATTCGCGCCATCTCTTTTTGCGGTATTCCGGGTCACCGCCCACTGTACCGTACTTCTCGATAATTGCCCTTCCTCCGACACTTGCACCTTTGCCAGCATACCAATACGCATCCATCAAGACCATTCCCTCCGGGATGGAACATCCTCTCTTTTCACAAATTTTTTCCACAGCAACAAATGACATTGAAAATTTTTCATTCCGCCAGTCATTCAAATTCCGGACACTCGTCACGCAAATCTCTGCCAGCTCGCTCCAAGCAACACAAAGCTCGTTCTTTGATTGCAAAAGAAATGCATTTTGCTTCCCTCGAGGAAAAATAGCTCTTTTTGATTTTAACGACTCAGCCATGTCTCCATTTTATCATGCTTTCAGAGCCTCATCAAGCAAAGAAAAAACGCCTCGCGTGAGGCGCTTTCTTCATCAGGCGATGCCTAGACCTGCATCGCTGACTCCTCTTTCGCGCACCAGAAACCGAGGCAAAGGAAGACGAGTGCGAGGACGAGGTGGAGCAGATTGTCCGCCATGTTCATCGTCATCCCGAGCATTCCCCCCATCCAGAATCCGAGCACCGCGACGAGCGCGTAGACGACACCGAATGTCCGTGCGAACACCCGTTCCCAATCGAGAGAAACCGCGAGGAGTCCGAGCACACCGGTCAGGAGATGTACGATATTATGGAGCGCATCTACTTCGAAAATTCCGAAAAGCGGATCGGAATAGAAACCCAATCCCCCGACGATGAGGAGCACCACACTGACAGCAGAAATTATTGTTTTTTGCATATATGCGATGTTAAAAATCAAATCTTACACGCAACATATTGAACCGTGAGAGTAAAAGGGATCGACCATTCCCTTGTTTGAAGACTGTCTTTATTATACACCCGAATCATACTTCTTTTATTTTCCTGTCAAGTTTTTATTTGAAAACAGCGGACACACCGCTCCAAAAGCGGAGTGACCGTTTTTTTCAAATAAAACAAAAGCCCCCCGATAATCGGAGGGCAATGTTTTTACCAACGCTGTTGCGTATCATCCCTTCGTGGGGGGCGCTCGGCGAGTGGGCGAGCTTCGTTCACTACGAGCTTGCGTCCGTCGAGTTCCTTGCCATTCCAGAAATCAATCGCGGCATCCACCTTATCATCCGCTACCTCTACGAATCCGAAACCGCGTGAGCGGCCCGTCATCCGATCGATAACGACACTTGACGACTCTACCGGGCAGACCTGCTCGAAAGCAGCGCGGAGGCTATCATCAGTCGTGTTATAAGAGAGATTGCCTACATACAATTTCTTTGCCATATCTCTACTAAACTATACTCATCCCTAAATCTCATTGCGGGTAGTACTATTTCAATCTTTCGAGCGAGACGAAGTGAGAATCATGAGGCATATCCGATGATACGCAGAATGATTATCGCACAGTCGCAGCCGAAAAAGTGGGATGGTACGCGTAAGGAGGTTTAGAGATGAGTATATCTTCATTAACTTGTAAGCCGACCGACTTTTCGTCCCGAAAAGAATCCTTACAACACTTCCAGTCTACACGAAACCGGGAAAAAATCAACCCGCACACCAATTATGCGCAACGCCCTTGGCTTAAAGCCTCATCATATATCAGAAATTCTTTTGATAGCACACCTCACTTTTTGCTACTCTACCACCTTCTTCAAGCGCATATTTGGTGTGCGGGTCAATACTGGTGTCCTCGTGTGGAATCCCTGCCCGCCTATGGAGGGCCAGCCCGACAGAGTCATTCTGGCGGGGAACCACGGTCTTCTCCTTCGCCCCAGTCGACCTGGAGGGTGACGGGGTAAAGAGTGAGATGTCTTACCTGCCCCGCACTATTTTATGCCCCACGATGTGTCCTCGCGTGGAATCGAACCACGATTTCCTCCTTCGCCCCAGTCACCATATTGGTGACGGGGTAAAGAGTGAGATGTCTTACCTGTCCCGCACTATTTTATGT
>JBATLQ010000063.1:0-6902 GCA_049289395.1 Candidatus Moraniibacteriota bacterium
GTATGAAGTATACGAAAGCGTATCTGAAGCATCTCTTCAAAGTGGCGGATCCGCTCGCTGGGCGTCTCGCCTCACTTCACAATCTCCGCTTCTATGCGAGACTGATGGAAGAGTTGCGGAAATAAAAAAGGCCACGGCGGTTGCGCGTGGCGGAGGGTGTAGCGTTCAGAGGAGAGGCGTCTCCAGTGCTTCCTTGCAACGACGGATCAGTTCCCTCGTTACGAGAATCTGATAGACTCTTTCGGGTGCATCCGCTAGCGGTTTGCTGAGAAAGTTCTCTGGGCTGTGCGCCGTTTCCATTTGATGTAACTCCGACTCGAGGAGGGCTATTGTAGAAGCCCGGTCTTTACCCTCGATACTTTCCCGTATCTTCTTATGAAACGGTATCGTATCCAATGTGACCTGATTGAACCGGACTGAGAAAGGTTCATTGCATTCTATTTTCGCCATGACTACGAGAAGTCGTATATCCATGGGGATGGTGATATTTGGTGGCATCAACTCCTCCCTCGCTGTTAGGATGAAAGCGTGAATATCCATCACGCCATTTATTAAAGAATGGAAGTATGATGAAGCAAAGGGTGACAGGTGTCAAGGGAATAAAAAAACCACGAGTAGTGGTGAGCTACGCGCGGCGGTTGATGATGATGGTGACCCCTAAAGAATGTGGGACATTTTCTCGGGGATGAGTTCAACCCCATATCCCTTTTCGGTGAAGCCCTTTTTGATTCCAGCGAGCTCGTCTTGGGTGAGCTTGTGGAACCTCTCGATGGCGTGAGGGTTGGGGACTGCCTGATGGCAGTTCACACACAAGAGAAATTGGACGAGAGGGATGATGGGGATTCCTTTGCCAGTATCGTTCAGATACATGCTGATATCCGCGAAAGTGAAATTCGCGTGCAGACAATTCGGGTGATCCATGGACTTCTCCTTGCTGATGGGAAAACAATTTCTCCATACGGCACTTCCGTACAGAGCCTGAAACTTGTTAAAGGTCAGTATTTCTTATATCATCAAGGGAATAAGTCGTCAAGAGAATACTATGGCTCTACAACAGGAAAATCTGATGGAAAAGATCGTGTCGCTTTGTAAACGACGGGGTTTCGTCTATCCATCATCGGAAATATATGGCGGGTTTGCGGCGGTGTATGATTTCGGTCCGTATGGCGTGGAATTGGCGAAGAATATCCGTGAAGCCTGGTGGCAGGCGATGGTGCGGGATCATGACAATATCGTCGGACTCGACAGTGCTATCTTCATGCATCCGAAAGTGTGGGAGGCGTCGGGACATGTCGGGGGATTCAGCGATCCGCTCGCGGAGTGTCGTGAGTGTCATTCGCGCATCCGTGTGGATCATCTCCTCGAAGAAGCCGGCGTGTTCGCCGATGAGAAGATGACGGAAGAAGAAATCAATGCTCTGCTCGTTGAAAACAAGGCGAAGATTGTCTGTCCAAAATGTGGCAAGAAAAATTTCACGGAAGCGAAGAATTTCAACCTCCTCGTCAAATCGAATCTCGGTAATTTTACGGGTGATTGGACGAAGGAACCCACCTATCTCCGCGGAGAGACCTGTCAGGGGATTTATACGAATTTCAAGAATGTACTGGACTCGTCGCGCGTCCGGGTGCCGTTCGGTATCGCGCAGATAGGCAAGGCATTCCGAAATGAGATTACCGCGCGGCAGTATATTTTCCGCACGCGTGAATTCGAACAGATGGAGATGCAGTATTTCGTCACGCCTGATACTGCTGGGGAAGTCTATGAAGAGTGGC
The DNA here is from genome assembly GCA_049289395.1 of Candidatus Moraniibacteriota bacterium. Classification (GTDB taxonomy): domain Bacteria; phylum Patescibacteriota; class Minisyncoccia; order Moranbacterales; family UBA1568; genus CAYTED01. The sequence goes on from JBATLQ010000063.1 coordinate 1,773, forward strand.
GTGCCAAACGATTCCAATACTATCTCGACCTCGGCATACGAAAGGAAAATCTCCGCTGGCATGAACATGAAAACCTCGTTTTCTATGCGAAGGCGGCATGGGATATCGAGTATAACTTCCCGTTCGGTTTCAAGGAGCTCGAAGGAATCCATAATCGCTCTGACTATGATCTTACTCAGCATTCCAAGTTTTCAGGAGAGGATTTGTCGTATCGTGACCCCCTGACGAATGAGAAATTCGTTCCCTGGATCGTAGAGACTTCGGTCGGGGTGGGGCGGACTTTTCTCGCGGTGCTGACGGATGCGTATACGGAGGAGGCAGTGGGCGAGGGAGACACTCGCATCGTCATGAAATTTCCGAAGAAACTCGCGCCGGTGCAGGTGGCGGTGTTCCCGCTCATGAAGAATAAGCCAGAGCTCGTGGAAAAGGCACGGGGGATCTACGCTGAATTGAAAAAATCATTCCGTTGTGAATTCGATGACAATGGCAATGTCGGCAAACGATATCGTCGCCAGGATGAGATCGGGACGCCCTATTGTGTGACCATCGATTTCGAATCCCTCGAGGATAATGCCGTTACCGTCCGCGACCGCGACACTATGGTGCAGGAACGCATTGCTATCGCTGATTTGCCATCATACTTTGCGGAGCATTTGAAGTAATTGAGAGGAGTGTTTCCTGGATGCCCTATTGAAAATTATTTACTGTATATGTTAATATGAATATACAGTAAACAAATAATTTTACTCATATGAGCAAGGAGACTTTCTTGAAGGCTGATACGAGAATCGCGATATTTAAGAAGAAGGAAATCCGGAAGATACTTTACGGTGGCGAGTGGTGGTTTTCGGTCATTGATATCGTAGAGGCTTTGACGGAGAGTGCTAATGCCAGGGATTATTGGTATAGGATGAAGACTCGGGTGAGTGAGGAGGAGGGAATTGAGTTGTCGACAATTTGTCGACAACTGAAATTAGCATCATCTGATGGCAAGAAGTATGAGACCGATTGCGCCGATACGGAGGGCATCTTCCGGATCATCCAGTCTGTTCCCTCGCCGAAGGCTGAGCCGTTCAAACGGTGGCTCGCGAAGGTGGGATTCGAACGCGTGCAGGAAATCGAGAACCCGGAACTCGCGACGAAACGGACTCGGATGCTGTATAAACTGAAAGGGTATCCGGAGGATTGGATTGAGAAACGGATGCGGGGCATCGCTATTCGCGAAGAGCTGACCGATGAATGGGGGAAACGGGGCGCACGGGAAGAACGGGATTATGAGATTCTCACCGCGGAAATTTCCAAAGCGACATTTGGCGTGACGCCGGGAGAATACAAGAAGCTGAAAGGGTTGAAACGGGAGAATCTCCGCGATCACATGGATGACTTCGAACTCATCTTCACGATGCTGGGTGAGCGATCGACGACCGAAATTCATAGGACAGAAAATTCCAGAGGAGTGAAGAAATTAAGGAGTGATGCGATGGCTGGCGGCGCTATCGCCGGTGACGCGAGGAAGCAACTCGAGAAACGCCTTGGGAAATCAGTAGTTTCGAAGAAGAATTTTAAGAAAACAGGTACTCAGAAGCGACTCGACAAAGAAGCGTAATTCCTCTAAACTCTCATTTCTAACCTCTAACCTCTTTCCCGACTATGAAATACGAAAAAATCACCCTGAAAAATGGATTGCGTGTGATTCTCGCGCCGATGAAGGAGACGGAGACAGCGACGGTGTTCGTCCTCACCGGTGTGGGGTCACGATTCGAAACGCGGAAGGAAAACGGTCTCGCACATTTCCTCGAACATATGTTCTTCAAAGGAACGGAGAAGAGGCCGGCGACCATGGATATCAGTCGCGAGCTCGATGCGATCGGCGCGGAATACAATGCGTTCACTGGCAAGGAATACACAGGATATTACGCGAAGGCGGACAAGAAACACTGGATGACCGCACTCGATGTGGTGTCGGATATCTTCCTCCATGCAAAAATTGAGGATGAGGAAATTGAACGGGAGCGGGGAACGATACTCCAGGAGATCAATATGTATGAGGATATGCCGATGCGTCATATCAGTGATATCTGGGAACAACACCTCTATGGCGATACGCCTCTCGGCTGGCGTATCCTCGGACCGAAGGAAAATATCAAGAGTTTCAAGCGAAAGGATTTCGTGAAGTATCTGGGGCGCGGATATGTCGCGAAAAATGTCGTCGTGGGTGTCGCGGGAAATATCGATCAGAAGAAAGTGCTCGCCGCGATCGAAGAGCGATTCGCCGGTATGCGCGAGGGAGAGAAACCGGTGTACAAGAAATTGAAAGAAAAGCAGTCGGAACCAGAACTCTTTCTTCATCACAAGAAAACCGACCAGACGCATCTCCTCCTCGGTGTGCGGGCATACCCGATGGATCACGAGGATCGCTATGCCGTCTCGGTACTCGGGACGATACTCGGTGGGGGTATGTCCTCTCGACTCTTCATGTCGGTGCGGGAGCGGCGTGGACTCGCGTACAGCGTGCATACCGGCGGAGAGACCTATTATGACGCCGGATACCTCGCGACGCAGTGCGGGGTGGAGCATGGCAATCTCGAGGAGACCGTGAAAGTAATCCTCGATGAATACAAGCTTATCGCGACGGAACTCGTACCCGTTGATGAATTGAGTAAGGCGAAGGAATATATCAAAGGAAAACTCGCGATGAGCCTGGAAGGATCTGATGAAGTCGTGGAATACCTCGTCTCGCAGGAAGTTCTCCGCGGGGAAATCGACATGCCTCATGACAAAATGAAGAAGGTGGATGCCGTCACGGCGAAGGATGTGCTTCGTGTCGCGCAGGATCTCTTCGTGAACAAGAAACTCAACCTCGTCGTCATCGGACCACAGAAGAATAAGACAAAACTTGAAAAGTTACTTGTCTTATAAATCCAAAGTACAAATGATAAATTTCAAAAGAAATCTAAAATATAAATCTAAAAAAAGAGTGTATTTTTGATGTTTTGAATTTTAAGATTTTATTTTAGCATTTGGAATTTGAGTTTTGAAATTGATCTCTTATGACTCTCAATGATCGGGTTGATGCGGGGACGAAGTTGCTCATCCGGGCGGCGGTTATCGTCGGACTGTTGTACACGCTCTATCTCATCCGAAATGTCGTCCTGCTCGTCCTCCTCGCGGTGCTGACTTCAGCTGCCTTGGTACCGGCGATTGGCAAGCTCCGTCAGTGGGGACTCTCTCGGACGGCGGCGGTCATCGTCGTGTATACTATTCTCTTCTCAATCGTGATTCTCCTCGTCGCTGTTTTCCTCCCACTGTTTTTCTCTGAAGTGAAGGAATTTCTCCAGAGCTGGCCTCTCTACACGACGCGCCTCGATTCCTTTCTCGGGGGACTCGCGTCGTATCTCTCGAGCATCGGCATCGATTTCAACAAGGATCAGCTGATGCAGAATATCAGTGGGAATATCACGGACGGGTTCACACATATCTACTCGACGACGATCAATCTCTTCCAGGGATTCATCCATGTTATCGGATTCTTCTTTCTCGCACTCTACCTCTCTCTCGAGGAGAAGGGTATCGAGAAATTCTTCCTCCTCCTCACGCCGAAAGAGTATCATGCACAGGCACTCTCTATCGCGTCCCGCATGCAGGGCAAGGTGAGTCAGTGGCTGTTCGGACAGGTGACCCTCATGCTCATCGCATTCGTCATGTACTATATCGGACTCTCGCTTCTCGGTGTGCCGTATGCGCTCGCCATCGCGTTCTTCGGTGGACTGATGGAGATACTGCCGTATATCGGGCCGGTACTCGCAGCGATTCCAGCGGTACTCATCGGACTGCTCTCATCTCCGGTGCTCGGATTGTCCGCACTCGCCTTCTATGTGGTCGCGCATCAGGTGGAGGCGCATATCGTCGCTCCGCAGGTGATGAAACACTCGGCAGGCCTCAGTCCCGTCGCGCTCATCCTCGCCATCCTCATCGGGCTCGAGCTCGGTGGCGCGCTCGGTATCATCCTCTCGGTTCCCATCACCATGGTGCTCTCGGTGTTCGTGGAAGACATACTCGTCAAGCGGAATGCTTGATAAACGCCAGAAGCACTAAATTCAAAACAAGTCAATCATTTTTTTGAATTTTGAAAATTGGAATTTATTTGGAGCTTGTAATTTTGAATTTTGTATTTGAAAAAATATGAAAAATACTGAAGTACAACGAGGGGTATTGTACATCGTCGCGACGCCCATCGGAAACCTGGGGGATATTACTTTGCGTGCATTGGAAATACTAAAGGTGGTGGATGCGGTGCTCTGCGAGGATACGCGCGTGACGGGGAAACTCCTCGCGCGGTATGAGATACGGAAGTCCATGGTGTCGTGTCACGAGCATACGGATGATGCCAAGCTCGCCCATATCGTGGAACGATTGAAGCAGGGTGAGAATCTCGCCTTCGCATCGGATGCCGGTACGCCGGGACTCTCCGACCCGGGGAACAAATTGGTGTCGCTCGCACTTGCGGCGGATATTCCAGTCGTGCCGATCCCTGGTGTCTCGGCACTTGCCACCATCGTCTCGGTCGCAGGTATCGATATGCGGGAATTCGTCTTCCTCGGTTTCCCTCCGCACAAGAAAGGTCGGGAAACATTTTTCCGCAAAGTCGCCACGATGGAATACCCAGTCGTGTACTATGAATCCCCGCATCGCGTGATGAAGAACCTAGAGTTATTAGAGCGCTTACTCAGTCAAGAGAACCTAGAGCATCTAGAGAGCCTAGGGCGTTTAGAAGGGAAGAGGGTTATCATCGGGAGAGAATTGACGAAGATGTTCGAAGAAGTCCTCCGTGGTACTATAGAAGAGATACGGGATTATTTCACTGCCAACCCCGGGAAGCAGAAAGGGGAGTTTGTGGTGATAATTTACTAGAAAAATAAAAGACCCGGACGCGTGCGTGGCACGGCCGGGTCGGGGTGGCGGGGACAGATGTTATCGTCCCCAGTAAGCGGCGGCAACCTTATTGAATAGGTTGCCATTGGTGAAGTTGCAGCCAACGCTCCTGCTGTCAGTCGCGCAACTCGCATCCATTATCGCCCAGAGCATCGCCAGACCGATCATGGCGACAACAAATGTGGTACGATCTGCAAG
>JBATLQ010000064.1:0-8143 GCA_049289395.1 Candidatus Moraniibacteriota bacterium
ACAACCGGTCCGACACCCTTCTTCCCTTGCCCCGAGGCAGAGCTTTTCGGGGCATTCATATACTCGAGGATGATAAATTTCGATGGGAAGTCCGATCCTTTCCCCACCCCGAGTACTCCGCCCATACCGAGTTTCTTCATTTCCGCGACGCCGAGAATCTTCACGGTAAGTGCGTGTTGTTTCGCGATTTTCTTCGCCTCATTCGCGAGCGTCTCTGGAGTGACATCGCCCCCGGGGAGATTTGCCAAGCGCCTGCAGGCATTCACTTCTTCGCCGATAATCGTGCCACGCTTCACCCCCTCACCGAATTCTTTGGTCGCATTTTCAAAAAGAATTTCTTTCACCTGAGGGAATCCCTCCTTCGGTGTCGTCAAGAGTTCCGTGAACGAATAATTCGCCATGAGGAAATTCGTCGCGACGAGTTCGCCGAGCTCCTGATCGAAGAGACTGACATTCTCAAAAGAAAATATTTTCGGATCGATGATAAGTGACTCGTAATTTTTCGCCTTGGCGGTCGCGATAATTCGTCGTGCGAGGAGGATCAATTTCCGACGCTGTATCTTTTCAGGCTCCGGCACGCCGAGCATGATTTTCTGCGAGCCATCCTCCATGCGGAATACCTCATCTTGCCTCCCTTCTCCCCGTTCCACGCGAACCCATTTTTTCGCAGATCCCTTCACGGAACCAGTCATCATTTTCATATTCATACCACTTCAAGCGATCAAGATATTAGAAAACACATTCTAGCACACTTTCATTCTTTTTCCAGTGGTCGCTCTCCCTCGAGTCGGATATATTTTCTCCCACGCAGTTTCTCCGGAAGGTATTCCTGTTTCGCATCATCGGCATTCTCATAGTTCGGTGTGTATTTATAGTCCTTGCTATAGCCGATTTCTTTCATGAGTTTGGTCGGGGCATTGCGGAGGTGAAGTGGCACGGGCTCATTCGGAAATTGCGCGATATCTTCTTTCACCTTCCCATATCCTGCGTACAGCGCATTGCTTTTCTTTGAAAGCGCGAGGTACACGACCGCCTGCGCGAGATTCATCTCGCACTCCGGCATACCGATATGTTTACAGGCATCGAGTGCCGCGACTGCCTGTGGCAGAGCAAATGAATTGGCGATACCGATATCTTCCGACGCGAATCGTATGAGTCGCCTCGCGACATAGAGTGGATCCTCCCCTGCCTGGAGCATCCGCCCGAGCCAGTAGAGTGCCGCATTCGCATCACCACCGCGCATGGATTTGTGGAGCGCAGAGATCACATCATAGTGCCATTCGCCATTCTTGTCATAGAGGAGGTGCGAGCGCGCCATCACTTCCTCGATAAGTTTCACGGATATTTTTTTCGAACGCATCGCACACGCTTCGAGAGCAGAGAGCGCCTGCCTGGCATCCCCTCCCGATGCCTCCGCGAGAAATGCGAGACCGCCTTTTTCTACGGAAATTTTTTGCTTCACGAATGTCTCGTCTTCGGCGAGCGCCCGTTCCAAGAGTTTTTCGATCACGGTCGCACTGAGTTTTTCCAATACCAAGACGCGCGTCCGCGAGAGGAGCGCACCATTCACAGAGAAGCTCGGGTTCTCCGTCGTCGCCCCGATGAGCGTGATGATTCCGTTCTCGACGAAGGGAAGGAGCGCATCCTGCTGTGCCTTGTTCCATCGATGGATCTCATCGAGGAAGAGAATTGTCTGCGCTCCCTCCGTGTGTCGTTCTTTCGCTCGCTCGATCACTGCCTGTAGATCCTTCTTCCCACTGCTGACCGCAGAGAGCTGAATGAAATCCGCCGAGAGTTCAGTCGCAAGTATTCTCGCGAGCGTCGTCTTGCCACTCCCCGGTGGTCCCCAAAAGAGAAGCGAGGGCACGCGCCCCTGCCTCACCGCCTCACGCAGGAACGATCCTTCACCGAAAATTTTCTCCTGCCCGAAAAACTCCGAAATTGTTTTCGGCCGCATCCTCTCTGCCAAGGGAATATTCTGTTTTTCGATCATATCGCTTCTTCTTTGATTTCGACCGCCCCAGGGCGAAGTACTGTCACTCTGTCACTCTCCAATTTCACGATGGTCGAAGGCGGACTTTGAAGCGTTCCTCCATCGATGTAGAAATCAACAGCGTCGCCGAAATACTGTTTCGCCTCGGCTATCGTCTCCGCCGGATTTTCACCCTGCGGATTGGCACTCGGCGCGATGAGGGGTCCCGTCTCACGGAGAAATGCGCGAAGTGACTCATCATCCGGAATTCGGAATGCGAGATGCTTCGTACCACGAGTGAGATACGAAAATTTCTCATCCAAGCAAGGAAGTATCACACTTACTTTTCCAGGCCATATATTTTCCATCCATGCTTTTTCTTTCAATGACAAATCAATAGAAAATTTCTCAAGCTCCGAAATATCCGCAATCAGAACAATACACGGCTTATCGAGATCTCGTTTCCTGAGAATATACACTCTCTCGATAGTCGATGCGCTCCACACACTCGCCACTATCCCATACAAGGTATCCGTCGGGATAATTCCCACTCCGCCTCGTTGCAATAATTGAGCAATATCGTCTCCAAACATATTCAAATCTTCAATGAAAGTCCAATCGGACAATGATCCGATCCCTCCACATCGGTCAGTATGAACGCATCATCGACCATTTCAAATGTATTCTCGCTCACGAAAAAATAATCGATGCGCCAGCCGACATTGCGCTCTCTCGCCCGAGTCTTCATATCCCACCAGGAGTACTTCACTTCGGTCGGGTACAATTTCCGGAAACTATCATGGAATCCAATCGGTGCCAAGGTATCCATCCATGCCCGCTCCATCGGGAGGAATCCCGATACCTTCGCATTCTCCTTCGGTCGTGAGAGATCGATTTCATTGTGCGCGGTATTCACATCCCCACAGAAAATGACTTTCTTCCCCTGTCCTTTGAGCGAAAGGATGTATTCATAGAACTCGTCATAGAACTGCATCTTATACTTCAACCGCTCGTCACCGGAACCGCCATTCGGGAAATAGATGTTGAGAAGCGTGAACTCCTTGAATTCGAGTTCGATCACCCGCCCCTCGCGCGAGAGGAGATTCTTTCCGAAATCAATTTTCACATTGAGTGGCTCTACTTTCGTATACACCGCGACTCCGCTATACCCCTTGCGTTCCTTGCAACAATTCCAGTATGCGGTATACCCATCAGGTGCCAGCAGTTTCTCCGAGAGCACCCCCTCATCGAACACCTTCGTCTCCTGCACACAGACAATGTCAAATCCACTCTGTTCGATCCATGAAACGAAACCCTTACGCTCCGCCGCCCGGATCCCATTCACATTCCACGAAATAATGGTTGTTTTTTTCATATAACTTTGAATCAGCGGTCGCACCGCTCAAAAAGCGGAACGACCGTTGATTCGATTTTCATTCCTCTTTTCTCCAGTATACGATGAAACGGGAAATACGGCATCCATACATTGACTTTTCCCTCGAAAAAGCCTATCATGAGGGACTCTTATCCTTATCCAAAGTCTATGAATAAAGCCTCTTTTTCCGCACCGTTGTCGAAGGCAAAGCGATTCGTATTTGATCGACCATTTACCACCTTCCTTCTCGGGGCAATAGTCCTCCTCGCTTTTTTCTTCATCCGGGAAGCACTCACCCCGAAGATGACCGATACCAATTCTGAAAAAGAAATGCCCGCGAAGCAAGTAGCGACTTTTGAAATTGGAAAAGATACACCGACCGGCACCGTCATCGGGACACTGAATCGTGAACATGTCAGTACCATTGTCGCAACGGTTTCCGGCGTCATCGATACCGTCTCCGTCAAGGAAGGCGCGTTCGTATCTGTAGGAACCCAACTCGTACACATCGCTCCGAGCGTGGCGACGAGCGCCCGTATGCTCGCCGAAGCGGAACGCTCGACGACGAAGAAGAATCGCGCGACCGAAGAGAAGATTCTCGATCTCAACAAAAAAATTTCCGAGAGTGAGACGACCAGCGGGAGGAAAGAAGATCTCGCCAAAGCGAATAAAAAAATTGGGAAGGAGAATCTCGATCTGAAACGCATCGCTTCCGAACTCAATGTCGATATCGCCAAGGCAGGCGAGCAGACTTTCGCGCCCTTCGCACCGTTTTCTGGGAGAGTCGAGGCACTCTTCGTCTCCCCTGGAGACTTCGTGACGCCCGGCACCCCGATAGCGACCGTCATCGGGAATACACCTCACTCCCTCATCCGTGCCGAAGTACCATCATCCCTCGCGCTCCTCATCGATCCGAAAGGAATGCACACCGTCATGCTTCCAGATGGAAAAAAAGTTCCCGTCACTTTGAACTACCTTTCCAAAAGTGCCATACAGGCCAATGCCTTCCAGGCGACATTCGCCATCCCTGATGCCTCAGCGCGCACTCTCGGAGATGCCTTTACCCTCGTCATGACTCTCGCCCTCCGTACGACGACCGATTCGATATTCATCCCACTCTCCGCCGTAGAGATCACGAGAGACCGTGCCACCACCCTCATCGAACAGGATGGCGAGGCGATACAAATCACCGTGACACCAGGAGAGGTGCTCGGGAACTTCATCGAAATTACTGAGGGACTCTCGGTCGATGATCGCATCATCCTCGACCGAGGCATCCGCTCCGGCGACGCCATTAAAATCAAATAATTTTCAGTTTGGTCTTTGTGTTTTTTGTTTTGTGCTTTGAATAATATATGTCTTTCCACTCCCTCGATCAACTGAAACTCGATGATGCGACTCGCCAGAGTTTCATCGCGAAATACTTCCAGAATATCCGCGCGATTCTCCTCATCACCATACTCTGCTCCGGCATCGGACTCGCGAGCTTTTTCACGCTTCCTCGCGAGCTCAATCCAGAAATCCGCATCCCGATCGTCTTTGTCAGCACCGTACTCCCGGGTGCGGATTCGGCAGATATCGAGTCGCTCGTCACCATCCCACTCGAAGATACTCTCGATGGACTCGATGGACTGGAGAAAATTTCCTCGACATCCGGAACGGGAATCTCGACCATCACGCTTGAATTCGAATCCGGGGTCGATCCAGAAAAAGCGAAGGCCGATGTGAAGTCCGCTGTAGATTCCCTCTCATCACTTCCGGATGACGCGAAGACCCCGATCATACAGGTACTCGATTTCCAGAACGAACCGATTATGCAGATCGCTGTCACTGGCGTGAATAACGATGTGCCACTCACTTCCCATGCGACCGAGATGAAACGACGGCTGAAGGAAGTTCCCGGAGTTCGCGAAGTATCTACCGATGGATTGCTCGAAAAAAATATCTCCGTCGTCATCCGTCCCGAAGTCCTCGAAAGAGAACGAGTCTCGATACAGGAACTCACCGGGACGATACGAGAGGCACTCGCCAATCTCCCTGCCGGCATTACGACGACCGATACTCTCTCAGTTTCGGTCAATATACGAACTCTCGCCACGAGCATCGAAACGCTCCGCGATCTCCCGATACGAATCGGGGCGAAGACCACCGTACTCTCGCAAATCGCCGACATCCATGAAGAGTCACTCGCGACGGAGAGCACGGTCTTCGCCACCTCTCCGGATATCACTCCGCAACGCGCGGTGTATTTCAATGTCTTCAAAACGGATACCGCAGATATCACCGTCACAGGAAAAAGCATTCAGGAAGAACTCACCCGATCCGAACAAGAGCTCGGTCTGAAATCATCGATTATCCTTGATGGTCCTGATCAGATCGATCGGCAGTTCGGTGAATTGACGAGGGATTTTCTCATCACCACCCTGCTCGTCCTCCTCCTTCTCCTCCTCTTCTTCGGCATCCGCCAATCCCTCATCGCGGCGATTTCCATCCCCTTCGCATTCCTCGTCACCTTCACGGTGATACAGATATTCGGACTCGCGATTAATTTCATCGTCCTCTTCTCGCTCCTCATCGCTCTCGGTATACTCGTCGATAACACTATCGTCATCACCGCCGCCTTCACCAGTTATTTCCGCACCGGTCGTTTCACACCGATGGAGACCGCCCTCCTCGTGTACCGTGACTTCCGAGGCGTCATCTTCGCGACGACCCTCACGACCATCTGGGCGTTCGTCCCACTCCTCCTCGCGACCGGTATCATCGGCGAATTCATCCGTGCCATACCGATCGTCGTCTCGACGACCCTCGCCGTCTCCGCATTTGCCGCGATCTTCCTCATCCTCCCCATCATCGCCGCACTCTTCGGGATGAAAGCACCTCGGAGAGTCCGTGTGTTCCTCCAGGTGATACTCGGTATCGGCATCATCGCACTCTCCTTTTTCCTCATCCCATCCACCATACTCGCCATCGATATGATCCTCTGGATTGGAGCGATTTTCTTCGGCTGGAAACTCATCCGAAACAAATGGGACGGCATCGTACGAACATCCCCGCGACTCGGACGCCTCTCAATGCATCTTCGAAACTTCGCCGATCACGGTGTCATCTCACTCGACCCGCTCGCCCTGCGATACGAACGATTCATCCAGAGGCTCCTCTCGTCGAAAACGGCGAGACGGAAGACATTCGTCATCGTGATCGGTGTCGCACTCTTCTCATACCTTCTCCTCCCTCTCGGATTCGTCATCAATGAGTTCTTCCCCAAGTCCGATGAAGACCTCCTCTTCATCGGTATCGAGCTTCCCATCGGCACGACTGCCGATCAGAGTGAATTCGCCGGAAAGAAAATCCTCGAAACCATACAGGATATCCCTGAGATAGTAATCGCGACCGCACAGGTCGGGAGGGACATACCGACAGATAATTCGGGAGGCACATCCGATCCGAATCGTTCACTCGTCTCCATCCGCCTCACCCCGCACAAAGAGCGCGATCGATCTGTATTCGATATCGAACAGGAGATAACGGAACGACTCGCACATGTTGAAATGGGAAAAATCTCGGTCGCTGTCCTCTCCGGAGGACCACCCGCCGGTTCCGACATCGAAATCGAATTGCGTGGCGCATCCGTCGAAACATTGGATCCGATCGCCGAGTCCATCGCGAGTTATCTCCGGAATGTGCCGGGAACGAGCAATGTAAAAATAACGCCGGAAAACGGTTCCGGAAAACTCGTCTTCCGCCCGAATACCGCCATCCTCGCGGAAAAAAATATCTCTGTCGGTATGATTCTCCCACTTCTTCGCGCCGGATCTCTCGAAGGAATTACCATAAAGGATGACCTCAGGCTCGATCACTCAACCGAATCGACCGAGGTCACACTGAGACTCTCCTCTGCGAGATTTCCTGATCCGTCGATCTTCGATTCCCTCTCCGTCATGACTCCAAAAGGCGAGAGTATACGCCTCGCGACGCTCGGAACATTCAGCCTCGAACCGAGCTCATCTCGCATCACGAGACAAGATGGCAAACGAACGCTCAGGGTTTCTGCCGGACTCGCGAAAAATGTGTCGGTGAGTGAGACGAACAAAGAACTCCTCGCCTTCGCTGACACACTCGACTTCCCCGAAGGATACGAGTACAAGACTGGCGGCGTCAATGAAGAAAATAATAAGTCCGTAAAATCCATACTCCTCGCGATGATTCTCTCATCATTTCTCATTGGTGGTACCATGGTACTCACGCTCGGATCCTATCGAAAAGCGATGATCGTCCTCCTCGTCATCCCGCTCGCGGTGTCCGGTGTCTTCCTCTTTTTCGCAATCATGAAGATTCCACTCTCCTTCCCGGCACTCATCGGAGTCCTCGCGCTCTTCGGTATCGTCGTCAACAATTCCATCATCATGGTGGACAAGATAAACAAGAATCTCGAAGCAGGAATGGAAGTAATCAAAGCAGTCTCTGATGGCGCCGCGAGTCGGCTCGAGCCGATTCTTCTCACTGCCATGACGACCATCGTCGGACTCATCCCGATCACCCTCGCCGACCCGATCTGGCAAGGACTCGGCGGCGCCATCATCGCCGGTCTTCTCCTCTCGGGATTCATGAAGCTCTTCTTCATCCCACTCATCTACCACGCCTGGTTCCACGAGGAGAAATAATAATGGGAGACCAAAAAAACAGCGGTTCAACCCCTGTTTAGAGGCTCTATATAAACGCTAAACAGCGGTTCAACCCCTGTTTTTCGCGTGATGTTTTTCCTTCAAATGTGTCCGGTCGGAGAGATCGAGGAC
>JBATLQ010000065.1:0-19143 GCA_049289395.1 Candidatus Moraniibacteriota bacterium
AATTTCCGGTCGTTTTCCTCGTCGGTCTCGAAGAGGGAGTGTTCCCACACTCGCGCGCGAATCTCTCCCCGGGAGAATTGGAAGAAGAGCGACGCCTCATGTATGTGGCACTGACCCGTGCGAAGGAAAAATGCTATCTCCTCCATGCGGAACAGAGACTCCTCTTCGGATCGACGCAGGTGAATCCACCTTCACGATTTCTCTCGGAGATTCCCGATACACTCATTCACGAAGCAGAGCAATTGAAACAGTCCATGCTCTCACTCAGTGGCAATCGATCGCGCAATAGTTTCCGCCCATCGTATACTTCGTCGAAGAAGTCCGCGCCCTCGACTCTGCCGAAAATGATGTCGAATGGCGGCGGTGCGAAGATCGAGGGGCCATTCGTCCAGCCGGGCGAGGTGCGGCCAGGAGATATGGTGGAGCATGCGCAGTTCGGCGGGGGACTCATCGTCTCACTCGCCGGCACGATAGCGACCATCGCCTTCAAACGAGCTGGCGTGAAGAAAATGGCACTCGGCATCGCCCCGATACGGAAGGTATAACACCGAATATAAAAGCAGTTTCAAGGGAAGCTGTTTTTGTTTGTGCAAATATGTGATGGAAGTAATGGAGAATCTTACTCCCATCAAACATTTTGAACCGGAGGTGAGTTTTAAGGTAACTTGCAGTATAAATTAAGAATAGGTTGTTGACTATATTCACTGGAATGGTTATTGTGGGGGATAGTCAATTTTACAACCAGCGGAGGGTATTGTCATGCTCGATACATTCAAAAAAGCCACACCTGAAGCCTTGTTTGCTATTCGTGAGGAGAAGCGGGTTCGTGGTACCAATGAAGTCTTTCTGCTTTTTGCCATGGGGAGCCAATTCGACCATTTGATCTATCTGGCTTTAGCCCGTTTGGGGGTGTACTGTCTGGTCGCTGATCCGGCCAGTGTGATGGCCGAAGATGTGAAAACTCTGAATCCGATTGGTATCATCATATCGGGAGGTCCTGCTTCGGTGTACTCCGAAGCGCCACCGTTTGATGTCAACATTTTTGACCTGGGTATTCCCGTTTTGGGTATTTGCCTCGGATTTCAAATGTGGGCGCACCATATCGGCATTCCGGTTCGGGCAGGTGATCGCAAGGAATTCGGAGTCCATCCGATGGACCTCAGGTGTACGGGGGATTTGTTTCTGGGATGCAAGGATGAGATGCTCGTGTTGCAAAGCCATGGGGACCGAATAGAACCGGATGATCGGCTGACGATCTACGGTTTTACCGAGAACGCATTGGCTGCGGCTTCGCATGGACATCTTTACGGGGTGCAGTTTCATCCTGAGGTTCCAGATACGGTCGCTGGCTCTCAGATTTTCGAGAACTTCTGCTTCTCGATCTGTCATGCGAAAGACCGGTTTCATTCTCACGATGTCGCAGAGCGGAAAGTCGTGGAGCTTCGCCAGCAAATCGGTACTGATCGCCTCATACTCGCTCTTTCGGGTGGATCTGATTCTTCAGTCGTGGCCTATCTTCTCGCGCTTGCAGTACAGCGTACCCCGGGGCAGATTCGCGCGGTGTACATCAAAGGTATCGACCGCCCGGATGATGAAGCTTTCGTGTTGGAGTATTTCGGCAATCAGCCGTGGCTCGAGCTGGTCATCATCGATGCCACCGAGGATTTCCTCGTTGCGCTCGCCAGCAAGACTTCCATGCGAGAGAAGCGAATGGCGATGCGGGGTGTGTACAAGGATATTCTCGAAACACAGGTTCGGGACTTCGGTGCCGGCTTTATTGCTCAGGGTACCTTGTATACCGATCTTGCCGAAAGTGGCAGTGGATTGTCGAGTGGTGCTCGCAAAGCGATCATCAAGGTACATCACAATACCAATCTCGACTTCAGTGTTCGCGAAATCACGCCACTCGATGATTGCGTGAAGGATAATGCACGAAGTATCGGTCGGGATATCGGTGTCCCTGAGGCGCTGCTGATCCGACATCCGTTTCCGGGTCCGGGACTTGTCGTGAGAATAGAGGGCGAGATTACTCGTGAAAAACTCGCTATGGCGCGTCATCTCGATGGAATTTATATCGAGGAGCTTCGCCGAGCCGGTCTATATGAAACGGTTTGGCAAGCAGGCGTCGTAGTGACGCTGTCGCAACATACTTTCACGAAGGGAGATGATGCTGGGACTGGTGTACTGGTCGTTTACTGGGCGGTATGGAGCGTTAACGGTTTTACGGCGCGGTCGGCGAAATTGCCGGATGATTTCCATGTTCGCATCCAGCGACGCTTCGGCAATGAGGTGCCGGGTATCGGTGCGGTGGCATATCGTACTTCCGACAAACCTTTTTCTACCATCGAGTGGGGATAATCGTTCTTACTCATTGGCTGACTGTTTCCTTCGGGAGAGGGTCAGCCCTTTTTTTATCTCAATTTTTTCATTTTGATTTCTTTTCCGCTTTCCCAAAGAATGTCGAAGAGATTTTGGAATACTTTCACGAGGCTTTGATTCTTCACCTCAACGATCATGGGTTCTGTGGCAGAATGAAGGATGACGCTCTCGGTTCCGAAGATATTGAAATTCCCTTCTTTCGCCATCGGGCGATTGATGAGACGGCACTCCCAGCGAAAGTTGGGATATTTATTGTAAAAAGTTTGTTCATAATCATCCATATCGAAGACAATCATTTTCCAGCCGATCTTTCTCTTTTGGGCGATTTGAAAATATTGTTTGAGACCCTTCTCGCCCATGATGTCGTACCATGGTGCACCGATGGATCCAGCGACATAGTCGGTCGAACCGATAGGCATTCGTTCCATGGATTCGATCCAAAAGCGTTTATAGGACTCCACCCCTTCGTAGATGGTTATTTCCGGTTGATTGGTTTTTGCGAGGAGCTTCAGGCTTCTGACGAGATCTTTGGCGATATTTTCTTGCCGATGGATATTTTGAAGGAGTCGATCCGGATCGAGTGCCTGGAAATGAGCGATGTGTTGCCGGGTGAGTTTGGCGATCAGTTTTTTCTCCAAGAGTTTGTCGAGCGTCTCATAAATGACGCTTCGGTGGAGTTGTGTTTTCCGGATGATTTCCCCAGCAGATGTCTGCCCTGTTTCAAACAATGCCGCATAAACCAGTGCCTCATTAGGGGACAAGTGAAGTTCTTCGAGTTGTGTGAGCGTTTGATGGTTCATGACTTTATTTCCCGAGTATAGCATATTCTCCCAAGGAAATCAATATTTGTCGTCGAAAATAGTTGACAGAAAAACATTTTTGGAGTAGGCTCTTTTGATGCGGATTTTTCCGCAGAGTACATGAACAATTTATTGAAAAGGAGTTTGCCATGAGAACATATCGCTCGTGCTATTGGTTTCTGATGATTTTGATCTTTGGTGGGGTGAGTCCGACAAGTTTTGCAGGGGGTGAGTCTGCGTTCCAGTGGTCTGGATCGGCGGATGTTCGTTCCAAGTATGTTGGTGGCATGACTGGTACGAGGATCGTGGATGGGTCGGTCATACAGCCATCGATGACTCTGAGTCATGAGAATTGTTACGCCAATGTTTGGGCGTCGTTCCATATGGCAGACCCCTCGCACATTCGAAAGGGCGACGAGGTCGATCTCTCCGGTGGGTGCACATGGGCATGGGGCGTGGTGACGCATACTGTCTCTCTTCTGTACTACGACCTCTATCCGCTTCGGTCTTGCGCGTGGCGACTTGTTCGCTCTGCGCGATACGATGACATTTCCGAAGGTAGCTGGTTTCGCGCCGACACTGGCAGTGGAAATGGATGTCCCGCAGGATAGACAACGATTGTCCGGAGGAATGATCTACAAGATGGAGTTTTCCCGCGAAATGCTTTTGGGAACGAGTCAGGTCATCGGGAGTGTGGCTTTCGGCGGACACGATGGTGCGTATGGTGTAAAGCGAGAAGAAGTAAGCTTTGTTCGCCTGGGTATTGCATGGCCATTGCGAGCGGGATCGACATCCGTGACGCCGTCTCTCATGCTTCAGCATGGCAAGGGTCATGGTGGCATGGCCGGTAATGAAATACTATTCAATCTGAACATTTCTTGGTAAAGAAAGGGGAATATCGTGAGTGAAGATCGTTTTGCGGGAATTGTGGATCAATATGAATTGTGGAGAGCCATTGACCCGAATTATGACCCATCGCATGACGCATTAGAGCGTTTACTGCGCGATGTCGTGGCTCGTGAAGCACATAATTTGCTGAGCACGGTCATTCGGAGTCGCAAGCCATGTGACAATCCTTACGATAGGATTGAAATCAATATTCTTGAAATCGGATGTGGCATCGGGCATACCAGTAAGCGCATCCTCGATGCGGATCTCCGAATTCGCCTGATGGCAATCGATAAATCGCCAGGGATGGTGGAGCGGGCAAGGCGGGAGCTCGCATCGTACGGAAATCGTTTCAGGGTATATCTCGGGGATGCGCTCGAACTGATCCCCAAGATATCGAGTCGTATCGATTATGTCATTTCTGCAAATACGATTCATAATTTGCATCCCAGTGATCAGCAACGACTGTATCACTTGATTGCTGAGGTATTGGAGTATCGTGGGTGCTTCTTCGGCATCGACAAGATTGCGCCGAATGACCCCGATGCATACGAAGCGCTCTTTGAAGAGTTCCTCGAGCGCATTGAATTACTTCGGGAGTCGCATCCGGACGCGTATGCATTTTTTCGGAATCATGAATTCGAGGATCGTGAGATTCGAGTGACCGAAGATGCGCTGAAGGCAATGCTTGCTCAGGCTGGGTTTGATGCCATGCTACCTCCATGTTTCAATCGATATGGTATGGTGGTTGTTTCCTGTTGGCGGCTGATGAGAAAATCTGGACATCATTTTGTGGCGTTGGGCGAGGGGTTGAGATTCCCGTATGCGCATGAGCGTGAATAGTTGTCGTTGTAGCCGGAAAGGGAATGTTGTTTTTCGGAGGACTTCTACATTCAGAAGCCCTCCTTTTTTATTGACAAAGCCAGTTGTTTACGCTATAGTATATTGTCTTTCCTGGGTAGGTCAGACTTTTGATGTCAAACTTGAGAGGAGAAGTCAGATGAAAACATGCACAGGTCGCTTTACCAAAATCCTGAAGGATTACCAAGACACAAATCAGGAGGTCACGGTTTATGTGGGCGGCACAGTGTTCAAGGGAACCGTCGTATCTGTTCTTGACGGAATCGCAGTTTTGAAGCGTTTCAATGGGCAGGAGGTTGTCAGGTGGGAGATTGCTATCGAACATATTACGGTAGTCGGCGTTCCCTGGTGATCTAAGCCGTAGGTCTGAAGGGTTGGTCACATCCACCCTTCTTTTTATTTGTATTGATACTTTTTGGATTCGCGGGTAAGATGGAGTACTCTAGAAGAAGGGAATCGATGGGAAATTTTTTTGAAATATGAATCAGCGGACGCACCGCTCCAGAAGCGGAGCGACCGATGATCCAGTCCTATTATGAATACAGCGGTGGAGGATGTGAAGTCGCATCTCAATATTATCGAAGTGATTGGGAGCTATGTGAAGCTCGAGAAGGCGGGTCTCAATTGGAAGGCGCGTTGTCCTTTTCATAATGAAAAATCGCCGTCATTCATGGTGAGTGAGGAGCGGCAATCGTTTCACTGCTTCGGTTGCAACAAGGGGGGCGATGTCTTCACCTTTCTCATGGAGATGGAGAGCCTGGATTTCAAGGAGGCACTCTCCATCCTCGCAGAACGAGCCGGAATCGATCTCTCCGTGTATCGCAAAGAATACGCCGCGACACCGAATGGCGAGAAGCAGGAAGAGAGGAAGCCTCGTCTCACGGAAATACTCGAACTCGCGACGAAGTTTTTCGAAAAACAACTCTGGGATGGAGTGGGGAAGACGAAGATCCTCTCATACCTCCGTGATCGCGGACTCTCTGATGCGAGTATCAAACTCTATCGTCTCGGGTATGCGCCGGAAGGGTGGCGACACCTCTCGGATTTCCTCGTGTCCCGTGGGTATCGTCCGGAAGAAATCGAAGCGGCCGGACTCACCATCAAAAAAGATACTGGGCGGGATTGGTATGACCGATTTCGGAATCGAATTACATTTCCGGTGATGGATGCGATGGGACGAGTCATCGGATTTTCGGCACGGGTCGCACCCGGTGGGGACGAGTCGCAGGCGAAGTATGTGAACACGCCAGAAACGAGTGTGTATCGGAAGAGCAAGGCACTGTATGGACTTGCGCAGGCGAAACACGCGATAAAAAAAGAGGGTGTGACGGTCGTCGTGGAGGGGAATATGGATGTGATCGCGACCTATCAATCCGGCATCGAAAATGTGGTGGCGGTATCGGGGACGGCGCTCACAGTGGATCAACTGGATATCCTGAAACGATATGGGAATAAGATAAAATTCTTCTTCGATATGGATGGGGCGGGGCAGGTGGCGGCGAGGCGGAGTACGGAACTCGCTCTTGGGAAAGAAATCGTCGTCTCAATCGTCGCGATAACATCAGGAAAGGATGCGGCAGATGCGGCGAGAGAAAATCCTGAGATATTGCGGAGTGCCGTGTCGCATGATACTCCGGCATTGGAATATTTCCTCGAGCAGGCTCTCTCGAAACATGATACCGCGGTACCGGAAGGAAAGCGCGCGATCGCGGAATGGTATCTCCCGATTCTCTCTCATGCGGAGAATGTTATCGAGCGGACACACTTTCTGTCACGACTCGCTTTCCGTATCGGGATGGATGAGAAGGCACTCGCTCCAGCCCTAGAAAAAGAATTGCGCGAGCGACGGAAAAATATGTCACCGGTTGCAGGTGCTCGTGTCACCACATCGGTCGCCACTTCATTTGGAAATCGCTCGGAAATATTGCGTGAGAATATCATCGGACTCGCACTCATCGATACGGGTGCCCGGGGTGCATTCGCTTGTCTTTCTCATGAAAAAGTGGTAGAGTTTCTGACGAAGCACCCGCTCGCTCCAGCTATTATGCGGGGAGCGAAAGAAGGAGTGAATCCTATGGTCTTGATCTCTGATACAGAGCTCCAGGCTCTCGGAACCAAGCTTTCTTTCCAGGCCGAAGAAACACTTTCCGCCATTCTTACCGGGACTCCCGAAGAACGGTCGGCGGCCGCAGAGGCATTGCTCGGACAATATGTGGGTTCTCTCGATGGAGAGATCCGCAAGGAACGATTGACTTCCATCAGTCGTGCGCTGGAATCGGCCCGAAAAGTCGGTGACAAACCTTTGCAGAAATCGTTGATGGAAGAGTTCACCGAGCTTTCTCGGTCGTAGTTGATTCTGAGGATGATATTTTTTGTCATCCCGCACTTGATGCGGGATCCAGAAATATCGAAGAGGAAAGTAATGTCTGGATCCCGGGTCAAGCCCGGGATGACAAGTGGCATAGAAGTATCATAAGAAGTTGTTTTTAAGTCGCGGGATTTGAAATATGTCTATGAAAAAAGTTGAGAAGACGAAGAAGAAAGCAGTGAAGCCAGCGCAGAAGAAAAAAAAGCAGACGGCGACGATGGCTGCCCGAAAAGGAAAGGTCGTGTCGAAAAAAAGTAAATCGGTGGCCAAAAAGAAAATGATACAGAAAACAACGAAGAAGGTAATAAAGAAAGTTCGTCCGACCACTGGCGGAAAAAAAACGGTGAAGAAATCGGCGCCGAAAAAGGTGACACCGAAAAAGTCAGCGAAGAAGATTAGTGGGAAGAAATCTTCACCGAAGAAAGTCGTTGCGAAAAAGAAGGCTCCCGTCGAGAAAGTGCTGACGAAGAAGGCTCTCGCCGTGAAGGAAGAGAAAGATCTCGTGAAGAAGAATGCCTTCGACGAACTCATCGCCCGCGGGAAGCAGAGAGGATTCGTCACGGAAGATGAAATCATCCATATCCTTCCGGATGTCGAGCAGGATTTGGAACATTTGGAAAATCTGTATGAGCGACTCGAGACTTCCGGTATCAGGATTACCGGCTCGGAAGAGATGTTGAAGATAGAGGTCCTCCCGACCGCGGCGAAACCGGAGACTCCGGCGAAGGCGAAGGCAAGGGAACGCGCGGAACTGCAGGCGCTCTCGGAGAGCAGTGATACATCGGATCTCGTGCAGATGTATCTGAAGGAAATCGGCCGTGTCGCACTTCTCAAGGGCGAGGAAGAAGTGAAGTATGCGAAGCTCATCGAGAAGGGTGACCTCGCCGCGAAACAGAAATTGACCGAGGCGAACCTCCGGCTCGTCGTGTCTATCGCGAAGAAGTATGTCGGCCGATCGCACAATCTCTCGCTCCTCGATCTCATCCAGGAGGGGAATATCGGACTCTTTCGTGCGGTGGAAAAATTCGATTATCGGAAGGGCTATAAGTTCTCGACCTATGCGACCTGGTGGATCCGTCAGGCGATCACCCGTGCGCTCGCGGATCAGTCCCGTACGATTCGTATCCCCGTACACATGGTGGAGACGATCAATAAGTATGCACAGATTACTCGTCGCCTCGTGCAGGAATTGGGGCGCGAACCACTCCCGGAAGAAATCGCCGCGGAGATGGGACTCGAAGTGGACAAGATTCGTCACATTCAGAAAATTTCTCAGGAGACCGTCTCGCTCGAGACCTCGGTCGGTGATTCGGATGATGATTCGGTGCTCGGGGATTTCATCGAGGACACGGAGACCGTCATGCCGAATCAATCTGCCTCACGGAAATTGCTGAAGGAGCATATCGATGAAATCCTGAATGAACTCTCTCCTCGTGAACAGAAGATCCTGAAAATCCGTTTCGGACTCGAGGACGGCGTGACGCATACCCTCGAAGAAGTCGGTCAGGAATTCGGCGTGACGCGTGAACGCATCCGTCAGATCGAGGCGAAAGCCCTGGACAAGATCCGTGAGCACGAGGATATCAAGAAATTGAAGGATTACTAGGGAAGAGGTGAGAGGGTAGAAAATAGATTTTAGAAGGGGAATTTTTTAACGGTCGCTCCGCTTTTTGAGCGGTGCGTCCGCTGAAAAATTCAAACTTAAGAGACAAAAATCGCTCCGATGTACATCGGAGCGGTTTTTGTTTTGTGTGATAGGATGGAAGGGTAATAATTTTTGGAAGGATTATGGCACATATTCATACGGAGTCGGGGCAGATTGATTCTATTGCTGAGGTATTTATTGTGTATCAGAATAAAGTACTTATTCGTTTGCATGACAAAATAAAGAAATGGATAGCCCCGGGTGGGCATGTCGAATTGAATGAAACGCCGGAAGAAGCGGCTGTTCGCGAAGTAAAAGAAGAGGTTGGTTTGGATGTGGAATTGTATAGTGGAAATAAAATTGTGGCCGAAAATGGCACCGGGAGATTGGCGCAACTCACCCCGCCGGTATTTATGAATATCCATGATGTGAGTGAAGATCATCGGCATTTGGTTCTTGTCTATTTTGCGACATCCAAAACAGACAGCGTGATTCAACCGGAGAATCAAGAAAAAACAAATTGCCGCTGGATGACTAGAGAGGAGATCATGACCGCGACCGATATGGAGGACACGATAAAAAGCTATGCCCTGGAAGCGTTGAAACGATTGGCGAAATAATATGGAAACATTCGAAGAAAAAAAGAACCGCGCGAGGGAAGTGCTCAAGCGATTGAAGAAAACCTACCCAGTGGTAGGGCCATTTGTCGAGTGGTCGAATCCACTCGAATTGGTCGTGGGGACGATGCTCTCCGCGCAGTGTACCGATGAGCGCGTGAACAAAACGACGAAGGTATTGTTCAAGAAATATACCACTGCCAATGACTATGCGACTGCGAAATTATCGACACTCGAAAAAGAAATTTTTTCTTGCGGATTTTATAAGAATAAATCGAAGCATCTGAAAGGTATCGGGAAGATCCTCTCCGAACAATTTGATGGTGTGGTACCGGATACACTCGAAAGCCTCCTCCTTCTCCCTGGTGTGTCGCACAAGACGGCGTATATCGTCCTCGCGAAGGCATTCGGAAAAAATGTCGGACTCCCGGTCGATACCCATGTCTTCCGGCTCGCGGGACGGCTCGGTTGGTCGGGAGCGAAGACCCCGGAGAAGATGTCCGTGGATCTCATGAATCTCTTCCCTCCGAAGGAATACCTGCGTATCAATGAATACCTCATCACCCATGGACGCGCCATATGCGCCCCGCGCAATCCGAAGTGCTCTGAATGTATTCTCGCTGACCTCTGTCCATCGGCGGGAAAGCTCGGAAAGCGGTAGATTCGAAGCCTCGGCTTGCCTTTTCCCTCAATTTTCGTATAATAGCTTAGTCATCCGAAAGCGTTTTTCGGAGCGAAAAATATTCCGGCGTAGCTCAGCGGTAGAGCAGTTGACTGTTAATCAATTGGTCACAGGTTCGAATCCTGTCGCCGGAGCAGTAGTGGAGAACTGGAGTATGAGCTCTCCAGTTTTTCTTTATCCAAGGGGGTTTTCGGAGGTTCGAACCTTGCGGAAATCTCCTTTACCAGGAACGAGACTTTTTCGAGTTGCAAAATCGGATTTGAGGCTTCAATCTCGAACATTTTCGACTTTATGTAGAGGTTCGAACCTAAATCGTAGAGCACTCGCTTTCTTTTCGTTTCATCGCCATTTTCGAATATCTCGGCAATGTCTTCGGCGGCGTTCATTGATTTCTCAAGTCTTCTAATCCAGCTTTCTTGCTTTGGTTTTTCCAGAAGCTCCTTTAATCTCGCTTTTTCTGTGATAAGTTCTTCCTTCTTGGTAGTGAACTCAGTTTCCGACAGCTCGCTATTGATCCTCATGTCGAGAAGCCTGCTTAATTTCTGCTCTATGCCGTCGTACGCCCTCTCTTGGCTCTCAGTGACCTTATCATCTGATTCCAGCTCCTGAGCCTCGTTTGTTTTGAAATAGCGTATCGCCCAATCCTTGAATGATGGCGGAATGTCTATGGCGTGAATCTTCTCTTTGATTTGGCTTTCCAGTTTCTTTTCCTCCACGACTTTCTCGGTGCAATTCGGGTCTTTTCGCCTCGTACAGTGGTAATACACGTAGAGATGGACATTGCCGTTCAGATTCCGCTTGGTTTTGTGTTCGGCTGTGATCATCGCTCCGCAGTTTCCGCATCGGAGGATGCCTGTGTAGGGGAAGATGTACTTTTGTGGACGGGTCGTTCCTTTTTCTCCTAAATATGCCTGTATTGCGATGAACTCAGTTTGAGTAATCATGGCTTGATGTTTCCCCTTATACCAGTTGCCACTTTTTCGAGGGAACTCGAAGTGTCCGTAGTAGAAGGGGTTATTGAGCATGGCGTACCAGTTACTGATAGAAAGCCTGCCTCCTTTTCGATTGGTCAATTTCCAGTTTGTGGTGGCGATCCTATAAGCCTGCGGAGCAGTATATTTTCTTGAGGCGACTCCTTTCATGGCTTTTCTTACGAGATCGAATCTTTCCGGATCATCGATGACTTCTTTTTCGCCCTTTTGTTTTGTGGGATTGGGGAGGTAGCCGACAGGGGCTTTCCCTGGGAACCATCCATTGCTTGCTTTAGTACGAAGTCCTCGCTTGGCATCTGTACTCAGGTCTCGGACGTACTGATTTGCCATACCAAGCTCCACTTGCATCATGATGACATTGTCGGTGGGGTAGTAACTCTGTCCGTAGGTCATGATGTGCTTGAGAACTCCTTCTTGGAGTGCCCAGCTGACCTGGCCGCCATCTACGGGGTTTCTGGCGAGGCGGTTCATTTTCCAGCAGATGATTCCATCAGCTTCGCCTCTCTCTACCTTCCTCATCATGGCATTGAAGATGGGTCTCCCCGGCTTTTTGGCTGACTGTGATTCCGTGAGTGTCTCTATAACATTCAAACCATTTACGGCGGCTATTTTCTCTAATTCTTGAATCTGAGAATCGATGGATGCCATTTGTCTGTCCTCTGATTCGCTCGACTTACGGGCGTAAAGGATATATTTTGTGGCTTTTTCTTTCATAGTCTTCCTTTGTTATTTGGTTACTGTTTTTCAACACAACAATACTCTAAAGCGGTATAAAAGCTAGTGGGAAAAACGTTCAGAATATTTGGAAAATTCAATAGTCATCGTCGAGAGGGAACATGTTTTGAACGAGGCTTGGCTTCTCTATTTCAATCTCTTTCTTTTCCTTGAATTCATCAGGAGCTTTTCGTTCGAGGTATTTCAGTGCTAAGTGTCCGTCCTTTTGCATATCCCGAATTAATGAGAGTCTCGCCTGTGTTATAGTCACGCTTCTCAATGCCTCTAAAACAGTGGAAAACTCAGGATGCTTCTCTCTAAAGTACTTCAACTGATCTTCAGTAATTCCGGCTAAAACAAGACATTCCCTGACTCTACAGTCCATCTTAAATCCTTGAATGAGTGATTCGACTTTTCCCCTATGCATCCACCATGCATTAGCTGACTTTTTCACTCTTAATTCTCCAAAGTGTTTGTCTTCGATGATGTAGGCTATGAATTCTTTCTTCTTGGTATTCTTTTGTTTTTTCATGATTTTAGTTACAAGAAATGAAATTAATTTTTTAAAATTTTCCACCATCTGTAAGATGGAATCTTTGTTGATAATCTCTGATGTTTATCTCTGTAATAGAATGTCGGAATTAGAAATTCAGTTTGTCGTATCCTACAATTTAGTTTGTTCGGTTTCGCTCTCGACTCTCCAGATTCCGGATTCTGACTGTGTGTAGCCAACAATTCCTTTATCACTGGCTACCCCCTGAAGTATTGCTACGAGCTTATCTGTGTCTAGATAGAAATGTCTTCTCTGAGGAACTCCTTTATTTTTCACAATTAACACACCTAAGTTTTTCCACTTTTTAATTGCAGTGGCTTGCTCGCATCTTGTTAAGCAGGTTTCATTTTTGAACTCTTCAATAGTTTTATAAATGCAGTCCCTATTATGTCCCTTGCCCCACCAGTAAAGTAATTGAGACATAAACAATCCAGCAGCAGCACTCCCGGAAATTCTTGCCAGCTCAGGATTAAATGCAATTGGTTTTGCACCTAATATGCTGATGATGATGCTATTGGTATTGTTTCTAGCCATTTCTTAATCCTTTGGTTTATAAGTTACAAGGAGCAGATCGAGGAATTTATTGGCATATTCAAAAGCCTCTTCGGTTGATATTTCGTAACCAAATTCGCTGAGAAATATTTTCTGAAATTCTTTGATTTGATCCTGTGTGAGCATCTCGAGGTTTTTATGCCCTGAAATGACAAAAGCCAGCAGAATAGACTGCTGGCTTGAAATTTCGGCAATAAAAAAACCAAAACAACGATTAGCAGTCTATCTAACTGACACTCATTGTTTTGGTTTCATTACCTTCTACGGTAAGGACTCCAAATCCTTCCCAATGACCTTCCGAGTCATTGCTACGCTTTATCTTTTGGATGCTACGTAGCACTTGAGCTTTTAAGTTACATCTTAATTATACCGGGTAATGGACATGAGTCAAATCGTCTTCCAAGGGGGTATTTGTAGGATGGCTTATTTGATGGTATTTTATAGGTGAACCCATACTCAATTGGCTCTGAACCTCAAACGTTCAGTTTTTAGCCCTATCACGCCTTTTAGCGGGCGGCTCGGTGCACATGATAGGGCATTTCGGTGCTTCTTGAGTGTGGGTTCCGCCGGGTCGTCCACTCAAGTAGACTTCTCGACGACTTAATTCTTTAAGTCGTTTTTTGTATGAAAAAAAATCTATTGTGGGGAGTTATCGCAGGCCTTATTATTGGGTATTTTGCCTTTCACAGCGAAGACCCGAACGCCAAGCTTGTGTACGAAGATACAGGATTTCCGAAGAATTGTCGAGCCATTGTGAAGGCGAATTACGAGGGTTGGTATTTGAATGAGTATGCTGCAGATGAGGCACTTGGTTCAATTAATAGGAATTGTGGTGAATTTGGATCCTCTTGGGGGCGGTAGAATTGTTTTGTTTATGGAGGTGTTATAATACGATCAATTAATTCATATATTCGAACCATATGTATTTCGTGTATCTTTTAGTGGGATGGTTTATTGGTATTGCTATCACGAGTTTTACTCTAGTGCCAATAATGATCATCTTCTTTTTTGGCATACCCACCACAAGAAGGCTAACGAAAGACGGTACTCTGCAAGTTGGAAATCCTATCATTAAAAACTATTTTATCTCAGTCCTTATTTTGGGGCTCATCTTTATCGGGGTGTGGTGGGCTATAAGCAATTTCTTTCCGAGCTTACTTGTCGGATTTTGGATAGGTGCAGTTATATCTATTTTGTTGGGAATAGGGAAAAGCGGTGCAAATGACAATAACCTGTCTGATTATTTGGAGACAAATAAAAAATACATATCTGCATCCTCTATCTAATATTAGTCGAGGACCAACTTCGACTAACAATAAGAATAAATATAATCCTTATTTGTTATGGATATCATTCTTAAAATTCTTGCAATCCTTATTGTTACCGGAGGATCTTCCTATGGTTATTTTTCGAGCCACAGAGGGAATGTCATGGAAAAAAGTGAGGTGCAAGAGATGCAACAGGAAGTAGTAAATGAAACTGTGGAAACTGCTCTTATCGAATCTTCCGACGAGAACGCCAATCCCTCTGTTCAAGAAGTCGAAAAGAAAGTGGCGGCTGAAGTGATTGTTTCTGAAACAACTCCATCAAAGGCCGATGATAAGAAGAAGGAGAAAAAGAAAGAAAAGAAAGAAGAATCTTCTAATGAGGAGAAGGAAGAAGAGCCATCAAAGAAAGTGCCAAAGCCATGTTTTACGATAGATAATACTGTAAAATATTCCGAGGGCGTCTACTATAAGAAGTCGTTTAATCTTAACGGATCTTGTTCTAAGGAGGTCGCTACATTTGAGTGGTATCTTACGAATGCTAAGACTAAAAAACTTGAGAAAATTGGATCGGGGGAGAAGGTATCAGTTCCATTGCTAAAAACTCTGATTGGATTTGGATACGGGGATGTTTTTGAGATAAAGTTAGTAGCGATATCCTCTGATGGTACTATCGAAAGTGAGAGTAAGAAAATTTCATTTCGAAAAATTCCAGAGCTTAAGCCGTGCATCACACCCGATTCATCTGAAACGAAGGAGTTAGAGCTTGATAAGGAAATTGAATTTGATGCTTCTTGCACAGACTATGAAGATGAAAATCCGGTGGTGAAATATTCTTGGATATTTAGAGATGGCAACGATGGTGAAAAGGAAACGGGAAAACAGGTGAATCATACATTTTCTAAGGGAGCCACGACCTTTACATCATCAGCATGTGAGAATGGTGCAGAAGGGGCGGGATTGGAGGTGGAAATACTTTTTGAAACAAAGCTTGGTTTTAACCAATCGGCAACCTATCAGTATTGCATAAAGAAATGAAGTTGAAATTATCAGTTGAGGACCGACCTCGACTGATATTGCTTTAAGCCAGCTTGCGCTTACTGATTTATTTTGTGGATGAATTTATGCCAAGCACTTCTTCCCATACTTTGTGGATTAATTCCAAGCTTTCTTCCGCGTATTTTGTGTATTCTTTAGCTTCTTCTGCAAGTTCGTGAACCGGTTTATT
Organism: Candidatus Moraniibacteriota bacterium; assembly: GCA_049289395.1. Taxonomy (GTDB): domain Bacteria; phylum Patescibacteriota; class Minisyncoccia; order Moranbacterales; family UBA1568; genus CAYTED01. The sequence goes on from JBATLQ010000065.1 coordinate 15,545, forward strand.
TTCATTAAATAAGTCGTGATTAAATCTATTTCTCCCATTAGAATGAGTGAACTTAGCCAGTTCACTATGTAGTTTTTCTATTGAGATGCTTTGATAATTATTTAACTCATCACAGATTTGGCTCAATGTTGAATTCTTGATTCTTGATCTAGCCGCACTGTTCAGTTTTCTGTAGATGGGCAATTTGCTATTTTTTATTCTGAGCGAATGGTTGATGCCAAGTATCAATTCTCTCAATCTCGTTTCTACAAGCTGAGCTTTTAGTAAAAAAGATGCAATATGAGCAGCTGGCAAATTTATTTTTCCAAGTTCATTTACGCTATCCGTAAGCTTATCAAAGGGACTAACTAGATTAAGATAATTTTTCTTAAGTTCCTGTACTCTTTTTTTGAGCCAATTAATATCTTCGATTTGAGAATGTTCATTAGTCCAGTACTCAAGCTCCATTAGTGGTATAAATGAGCCTTTTTCTTTGAATCCCCATATAAATTCAGTTACAGTTTTCCATAAATAACTGACATATTCTTGATATTTTTTCTTATTTTTCCCTGTGGTAAATTTAAACGAGTGATCAAGTAGATCTAAAAAATTTGGTAAATATTCTTCATCTTGTAGCTCCATCAATGGTTTGGCTAAGATCATTTCATGTAACTCTGCTTCAGCTGGACTAACCGAATGAACGCCTAGGACTCTTTCGTGCTCTATGGGTTCTTTTAATTTATCAAAACGCCAAATGACAGCCTTTTTATCTTTATATTTGCTGACTAATATTCTGTTGGCTATTTCAACAAGTTCATGATTTGTTGAATTTTTGCAAATGCCTTCAAGTATTTCCTTGGTGTTTATATCAGATTTATCAATAAAATATGCAAGAGATTCTAATGCAGATCGCTGAGTGTAGTCTCTTATAATCGGGTCAGTTATAAACGACAGTAGAACTGGTTTTGCACTTGTAAGAACACATCTATTCTTTGCATATTCTCCGACCAAATAGATATATGTTTGTGGAATGAGATATCGACGATCATCATTCGTATCAATCATTACTTGGTTCACCCACTCAATATCTTTATCACTAGGCTGCTTAATGAACTTTAAAGTTGATCCCGCATCAAATTCATAAGGAATGAAATCAATAATATTTTGTTTGTGTTTTTCAATTTCATCAGGCATTAATTCATTAACAACATTGAGTAAATCACCATAATATGAAGCAATAGAAGTCCAGGTAAAAGAGTTATTTTCCTTGCTCTTATCCGTAATTTTTACTGTAAATTCACGGGGATTAATTTTTTGAATACCAATTTCGACAGCAATTTTCAATAATTTTTTTCTATCTTTTTCTTTCCACTCTTTCTTTATCTCATCTTTATGTTGGATGAAATATTTAAAAACACCAGTTTGATATTTACCAGGAGTCGGCTCTAATTGTTTTAAGAAGCTTTTGTATACTCCTTCTTTTTTTGCTTTTTCCTGCTTTTTAAGATTTTTTTCGATAAGCGTTTCATCGATTTTTTCAACCAACTTTAATTCCACCGCTTTTTCGTATGCAAGACTTCCTATCTCGCCATTCAGTCTTTTAGCACTATAAACTACAAATGAATCATGTCTGCGTATTCCTTCCGGGAGGGCTTTTAAAAAATTAAAATACTTTTCAACATTATCTTTGGTTAATAATAAAGCTTGAGGTTCTTCTGAGTTCCAAAATATTTTATTGGCTTCTTGCTCACTTTTTTCTTTTTTAATATCTTCCAATATTTCAAATAGGTAATTTGAATCATGTTCGTTGATTAGCTTGAACACTGAACGGAGAAATTTTGAGTTCCTTTCATAATAACTATCCATTTTAAAAACAGTAAGTACGAGTTTTTTGAGTAACCCGATGATTTTATTGTTGGCATGCTGTTTAATATTTTTTATAAGATCTCTGTCCGCATCTTCTTTATCAAAGATATTTTCTTGTTTCAAAAATTTTCTTAGAAATTTCTTATTGGAATAGGTATTCTTTAGAAAGTATTCAATTCCTTTTTGGGTTTTGATTTGGTAGAGTCCAAAGCGGGAATATATACTAGAGGATCCCTTAATAAAGAAGTCGATTGCTTCTTTTGAGTTGGGGTTTGTTGCTATGCAAAATTTTATGAATGCGTCTTTAACTAAGCTATCTCTTGTTTCATCAAAGCATTTTTGAGATACTTGGGTAATAATTTCTTTATCTTTAAATAGTGCTAATGCTTCCAGACTTTTTCTTTGTAACACGCCATTGTCGCCATCATTTGGATGGTTGGCAAATAATATAAATTTTTTCTTCCAAAAACGTTTTTCTGTTGCATTTAATAAGGTATTTTTATCTTGAAGTAATCCCTCTATGATTGATGTTACATTTCCTCTGCGAACAAAAGTTTCTGTCTGATTTGACCATTTTTTAATATCATTTCTTAATTTTTTGTAAGATGTAGCGTCAACATATTTTGATAAACGAGCATTCGCCCATACTGGCACCCAAGCAACCTTTTCAAAATAACTACCATATATAAGATTAAAAATCTTTTTCTTAATTGAAGTTGGTTCATTGATTGATTCATAGACCAATAAATCCGTAAGATTATCATCTATGCTATCGGGATATTTTTCAAGAAAATCGGTAAGCCACGATATTATTTTCGTTTTATTTTTAGGGGATTCAATAAAAAACCGAAGGACTCCTGACCAAGACGATCTGAAGGCGGTCAGTCCCTGTTTTTTTGATATTGCAAGATCTTGAAAATCCTTTATTTGGCTACCTCTTTCAATCAAATACTCTGCAACTAAGAATTCACTCAGGGTATGATGCTCCCATATGAATAATTCTTTTTCTTCTCGTTTGCCCAACTTGCCCAAATGAGCCTTTGTCATCCATTCGATGGAAAAGTCGTTGTTTGATACCCCTATATTTTTTAGAAGTAAATCATATTCACCTGGAGTCATTGCATCATTTTGTATCTTTTCAAATTCAAGTGCAATTAAATGCAAGGCTTTTCTAGTTGGGATAAGTTGATCGAATAGAGAATTGTAGAAGGCATAGCGATCAAATGTTCTGGGCTTATTACTATCTAAATAATCAAGTAGATGGCTCAAAAAAGCCTCATCTGATATGAAACTGTTATAGTAATCATGAAACCAAAACTGCTCAACGATATCTTGGACTAATTGTTTAGATGGCTTATAGCCAGACTTATACTTGTGAGACAGTATTTTTTGATGTATTTCCTGGTTATTTAGTTTTCCATCAAGGAAATCACTCATTTACTTGCTTTTATATAAAGATTAGCTTATCTAAGCTTATAATGACAAGCCCCACCTGTCCATTTTTTTTAGCGATAAGCTTATATTTTTTAGTTTGTGGAATTTATCAATAAGCTAGTCCAGTTTAGACGAGAGATATCGCAGGATGGCATTTACTGATTCAATGGTAAAAGTTGCTTCATCATCTGGCAATAATAGCTCATTAGGATGAGCTAAACTTTTGTTGTTTCTCAATTCCGAAAGATTGCTTAAAGTATTACCCATACCCTTAAGAATTTCAGTGGCGTGAGGCTCGTTTTTCTGTAACACGATAAGCC
>JBATLQ010000066.1:0-2997 GCA_049289395.1 Candidatus Moraniibacteriota bacterium
TCTATCAGGTGGATCGCGGGTATGAACGCATCGAAGAACGACTCCGAAAAATTGGTGCAGATATTAAGAGAGTGGATAAATAAAAACACAAAACAAAAAACACAAAAATCCAAACAAAGCACAAAGAGACTGCAATAAAGCACAAAACGATACAAAAAGTTTGGGCAGTGGTGTTTTGAAGAGCGTGTTTTGTTTGGTCTTTGTGATTTGATTATTGTGTTTTGCTAAAAGTATGGCTTTCTTCGTCCGGAAAATTGGTATTGATCTCGGCACGGCGAATACGCTGGTTTTCGTTCCGGGGAAAGGCGTCGTCATCAATGAACCGTCGGTGGTGGCAATTTCCCTCTTTGAAAATAAGGTCTTGGCGGTTGGTAATGAGGCGAAGGAAATGCTGGGGCGTACCCCGGACAGCATCGTCGCGTCCCAGCCCTTGCGTGATGGCGCCATCGCTGATTACAAGGTGACCGAGGCGATGCTTCGGTATTTCATCGGCAAGGTGAGTGGGAAATTCCGATTTTTTCGTCCAGAAGTAGTACTCTCTATCCCCGCGGGAGTGACTTCGACCGAACGGCGTGCGGTCATCGATGCGGCATTGAAGGCCGGTGCGAAGACAGCCTATGTGGTGAAGGAACCGATACTCGCGGCTATCGGCGCGGGTATCCCGATTCACGCGGCGCAGGGGAATATGATCATCAATATCGGTGGTGGTACATCGGAAATCGCCATTATTTCTCTCGGTGGAGTGGTGGCATCGGCATCGGCGCGGGTCGGGGGGAATCGTATCGATCAGGCGATCTCGGATTATATCAAGCGAAAATATAGCCTCGCGATTGGGGATCGGACGGCGGAAGATGTGAAGATTACTATCGGCTCAGCAATTGTCCAGGTGAAGGATGATCACATGGATATCCGCGGACGCGACCTCATGGGAGGATTGCCGAAGACTATCTCCATTTCTTCAAACGAGGTGACGGAAGCGATCCAAGATGAACTCCGAGAAATCATCAATGTTATCAAGCAAGTCCTCCAAGAAACGCCGCCGGAACTCGCCGCGGATGTGATGGACAAGGGGATGATCCTCTCGGGAGGAACTTCCCAGCTCCGGTACCTCGATCAGTTGATCGCGAAGACGATCGGCGTCCCGTGCTATCTCGCGGATGATCCGGCATTCTGTGTGGTGAAGGGAACCGGACTCGTCCTCGAAAATCTGGAAGTGTACAAGCGGAGCATCATGATGGGAAAGTAATCCTACAAATTACGAATGGAATACACGAATGTACAAATTCTACGAATGTATTCTACAGTGAGAAGCGTTTGGGATCATTCGTAGAATTTGTATATTTGTACAAGATTTGTCATTTGTAGGCTATGTTAATCGGTATCGACGCATCGCGGGCATTCCTTCCGGAGCGAACGGGCATTGAGGAATACTCGTACCAGGTGATCAAGCATTTGCGGGATTCTTTATCGGAAGAATCGGTTTTTTTGTATATTCGCCCGGAGCAGGAGGTTGATTTTGAGCTCCCGAAAAATTGGCAGGTAAAAAGGCTTTGGGCACCACGGTTTTGGACGCAGTTTCGTTTGTCGTGGGAAATGCTCTTTCATCCAGTGGATGTACTCTTCATACCGGCGCATACCGTGCCACTTATACACCCTCGAAGAACAGTGGTGACCATACATGGACTCGAATATGAGTTTTGTCCCCAGGCTTATTCGTTGCTCGATCGGTGGTATATGCGATTGTCCATTCGGTATTCTGTTTGGGTGGCGAGTACCATCATCGCGGTGTCGGAGAACACGAAGAAAGATTTGATTTCCATCTATTATGTTCCAGAAAAGAAAATACAAGTGGTGTATGAGGGATATGAGAACTCGTATCAAGTATCTCGTATTATGTATCATGTATCGGATACTCAATACAAAATACCAGATACAAAATACATCTTATTTATTGGGCGGCTGGAAGAGCGGAAGAATGTCGTTCGGATTATTGAGGCTTTCGCAATATTGAAGGAGAAGTATCAGATACCACATCAGTTGGTCTTGGCGGGGAAGCCGGGATATGGGTATGAAAATATCGAATATCGAATATTGAATATTGAATGTCGAGACGAAATCATGGAACTGGGTTATGTGACAGAGGAAGAAAAGTGGGAGCTCTTTCGTGGGGCGGATGTCTTTTTGTTTCCATCACTATATGAAGGGTTCGGCATACCGGTTTTGGAAGCACAGTCGGTCGGTACACCAGTCGTAACGGCAAATACTTCTTCTCTGCAGGAGGTCGGGGGTGACGGTGCGGTGTTTGTTGATCCGCTTAGTGCGGAGAGCATCGCAGATGGGGTTTGGAAAGTGCTTTCGGATGAGGGTTTTCGAGATGGTATACTAGAGAGGGCGAGTCGTAATGTCGAGCGATTTAGTTGGGAGCGGTGTGCGGAAGAAGTCGCGACTACATTTTCAAAAAGAAATGAACGCAAATGATAAAAAAATAGCCATTGTCCACGATTTTTTGCTCGCTTTTGGCGGAGCGGAGCGGGTTTTACAGTCCCTCGTGAATATGTATCCGGAGGCACCAGTGTATACTTTACTTTCGGACAAGAAAGTAGTGGCACGGCATTTTCCGAAGAGCGAGATTCGGGAGTCATTCCTCGCGAAGTTTCCGGGTCTTTTGCGACGACGGCATCGATGGCTCCTCCCATTTTATCCGGTGGCGGTGGAGGCATTTGACCTGCGTGATTTCGATCTCGTCCTCTCATCATCTGGCGCGTGGAGCAAGGGAATCGTGACGAGGCTCCATACGAAACATATCGCCTATATCCACTCGCCCATGCGGTATGCTTGGGATGAGAATGAGTCCTATCTCCGAACAATCGGATTTTTCCCGCCATTCCGATTCCTCTCGCGTATCATGCTCTCATATTTGCGTGTGTGGGATAAGCAAGCAGCACAGCGACCGGATATATTGGTTGCGAATTCGGACTATACGAGAGAGCGCATCGC
>JBATLQ010000067.1:0-1899 GCA_049289395.1 Candidatus Moraniibacteriota bacterium
TTTTTTCGGGAATCGGCTCATGATGACAGAAGTCGCCCTACTTTCCATCGACAAGGTGAATCGGAAATGGGTGCAGATCGAGGAACAGGGGAAGACGGTTATGACACTGGCGACGAAAGAGAATATCCTCGGCGCGGTCGCGGTCGCTGATACCGTGAAGGAAACTTCACGACAGGCAGTCGCGAAATTGCAGAAAATGGGAGTCGCCGTGTACATGATTACGGGAGACAATGCCCGCACCGCGCAGGCGATTGCGAGCCAAGTGGGAATCGGTATGGAGTATGTATTGGCTGAAGTACTCCCCGAGGGAAAAGCAAATGAAGTGAAGAAACTTCAAGAAAAAAAGGTGAAAAAAGCGAGAAGGTTATTTGGGATTTGTGATTTGGGATTTGGGATTTCTACCCGCAGGGTAGCAATGGTCGGTGATGGTATCAATGATGCGCCGGCGCTCGCACAGGCGGATCTCGGTATCGCGATGGGTTCCGGGACGGATGTGGCGATGGAGTCCGGTGATATCGTCCTCATGAAAAATGACTTAAATGATGTGGTGACGGCCTTCGAGCTCTCGAAGGAAACGATGGCGAAGATCAAACAAAATCTTTTCTTCGCCCTCTTTTACAATGTGATGGGGATCCCGATCGCGGCGCGCGTATTTGCTGGGTTTGGAGTGGTGCTGAAGCCGGAGCTCGCGGGACTGGCTATGGCGCTCTCTTCGGTATCGGTCGTGAGCAACTCGCTTCTCCTTCGATTCTTCAGGCCGAAGAGGAGGAATTGGGTATCGATACTCGCCCCGTTGTTTTTGGGAGGAGGGTTTTTGTTTCTGTTCGTCGCTTTCGCTCGGTTGAGTCGATAAATGGAGGGATTTCTGGTATACTGTGGCTATTCTAATTTTTTTGGAGGCAATGAGTATGCAAAAAAGGCATGTAGTGATAGCGGGTCTCTCCGCGTTTCTTCTCTCGGGATGCGGTGAAATATCGCAGAGCGGACTTGGCAATATTCCACAGAAAGAGAAGACTGCCTATACGGAGGAGATGAATCGGGCGGCGGCGAATGGGCAGGGAGGCGGCGTTCAAGGGGAACAGCAGGACAGTCAATTGGTAACCAAGGGAATAAGAGATAATGGCATGAATAACAAGTACACCGAAGCGCCGAAAATGAGTATCGATGTGAAGAAATCCTATACGGCGGTCATGAAGACGACGGCGGGCGATATAACGATTGTGCTCCATGCGAAGGAGGTTCCGATTACGGTGAATAATTTCGTCTTTCTCGCGAAGGAGAAGTTCTATGACGGGGTGATTTTTCACCGGACGATTCCGGGGTTTATGATCCAAGGGGGAGATCCAACGGGTACGGGTATGGGTGGCCCGGGATACAAGTTCGCTGATGAACCATTTACCGGGGAGTATAAGCGGGGAGTACTCGCTATGGCGAATGCTGGACCAAATACCAATGGAAGCCAGTTTTTCATCATGCATAAGGATTATCCACTACCGAAAAGTTATGTGATTTTCGGTGAGGTAACGGCAGGGATCGATGTCGTGGATGCTATCGCGTCGGCGCCGACCGTGCCCGGGGGCGAGGGTTCTCAGCCAGCTCATCCCGTGACCATTGAGTCGCTTACGGTGAGTGAGAAATAGCCGGGCAATGTCTACTGAAGAATGGAGTATCACTTATTGTGGTGCTCCATTTGAGTATGTGTTTTCGAGGAGGAGTGGTGTGAAAGAGGGCGGGCAGGAGCCAAACTTGCACGAATAAAATCTAGTGGTACAATAGGTACTGTACATACTAGATGTTGTGTTTTTAGTGAGATAGGAGAGACATTTCGTTCCTTTCGGGGGCGATTTTCATTCGCAGAAACTAAAGGATATGGCACATACAAAGAAAAAAGGAGTAGAA
>JBATLQ010000068.1:0-6822 GCA_049289395.1 Candidatus Moraniibacteriota bacterium
GGCATACAGTATCCTTCGCCATGTGGGGATGAATTTGGGGAAGACGGATTTCATCGGAAACATCGATTTTAAGGATGAAGAAACGAAATAATATGGGAGAAGCGCTCGTTATTACGAAGCTGAAGAAGACCTATCAGTCGGGCGTCGTCGCGCTCTCGGGTATCGATTTGACTGTTCCTGAGGGAGAGTTCTTCGGACTGCTCGGACCGAATGGCGCGGGGAAGACGACCATCATCGGTATCGTGACGGGACTCACGAACAAGACGAGTGGGACGGTGGAAATCTTCGGACAGGACATCGATACGAATGCGAGCCTCGCGAAGTCGAATGTCGGCGTCGTGCCACAGGAATTCAATTTCAGTATTTTCGAGAAGGTCATCGATATCGTCGTTGATCAGGCGGGGTATTATGGAATTCCGAGGCATGTCGCCCTCCCTCGTGCGGAAAAATATCTGAAACTCCTCGGACTCTGGGAGAAGAGAGACGAGCAGGCGCGCATGCTCTCCGGTGGGATGAAACGGCGTCTCATGATCGTCCGCGCACTGATCCATGAGCCACAGCTCCTCATCCTTGATGAGCCGACTGCCGGTGTGGATATCGAGCTTCGTCGTGAGATGTGGGATTTCCTCCGTGAGACCAATGCATCTGGTCGAACGATTATCCTCACCACGCATTACCTCGAAGAAGCGGAACAGCTCTGCAAACGAATCGCTATTATCGACAAAGGAGTGATCGTGAAACAAGGGCTGGTGAAGGAACTTCTTGGCGATATGACGACGGAGACATTTCTCTTCGATCTGGAGCAGTCGCTTTCATCGGAAATGGAGGCAGAGCTCGCTTCGATTTCTGCGAAGAGGGTGGATGCCGACACGATAGAGATGACACTCCGCAAGGGAGAGGTGCTCGGGGATGCCATCTTGGCACTTGGAAAACTCGGTATTCGGGTCCGGAGTATGCGGAACAAGACCAATCGCCTGGAAGAACTCTTCCTCGATGTAACGAAAAAAATATGACGAGAGAACAACAATGGGTCGCCTATATGACGATCGTACGGAAGGAAGTGAGTCGCTTCCTGCGTATCTGGCCACAGACGCTCCTCCCGTCTGTCGTCACGACGACGCTTTACTATGTCGTCTTCGGGAAATTCATCGGGTCGCAGATCCAATCGGTCGGGGACTATACCTATATACAGTTCATCGTACCCGGGCTCGTCATGATGGCGGTCATCACGAATGCTTTCGGCAATGTGGTCTCCTCTTTTTTCGGCGCGAAGTTTCAGAAGCAGATTGAAGAATTGCTCGTTTCTCCGATCACGCCGTTTCTCGTCGTCTCGGGATTCGTCACGGGTGGCGTCCTCCGTGGGCTCCTTACGGGGATACTCGTTCTCCTCGTCTCTCTGTTCTTCACACAACTCACCATACACAGTCTCTTTATTATGACAGTGTTTATTTTGCTCACAGCACTCCTCTTCTCGCTCGCGGGACTTCTCAATGCGATCTATGCGAAGAAATTCGATGGGACGACCATCATCCCGACCTTCGTTCTTACACCACTCACCTACCTCGGTGGCGTGTTCTACTCGATCAGTATGTTGCCACCGCTCTGGCAAGATATCTCGATGTGGAACCCGATTCTGTATATGGTAAATGGTTTCCGCTACGGATTCCTCGGAGTCTCCGATGTGAGTATCACGGCGAGCCTCGCTATCCTCGTCGGTCTCAGTATCGCGCTCTTTGCTATCACCATGCACCTCTTCCGTATCGGTCGCGGCCTCCGGACTTGATGGAAATACAGTGTCTCATGGTATACTGTAATTGTGGTTTTTTGCATCGCTCTGCAATGGGCATTACTATCGGTGAGTGAAATTTCGTTTGCGAGTCTGGTGTATAATAGGAGTGAAGATTATTTGCGTTTTCTGCTGTATGGAGGAAAACAATTCTCGACCTTATTATAGATTCGGAGTGCGACTTTTCGGATCGCTCGTGTTTCGGTGGCTTTGTTTTTTTCTTGGGGTGCTTTTGGTGAGCTGGCCATTTCTCGTCTCCCTTGATTATTCGAGTTTTCGTCTCTCGCTTGCTTTTTACTTCACCCTCTGGCTGGGACTCATACTAGTGATAGCCATCACGCACATTTTCAGCAAAGAAGAAGATGAATCGCCCGATGACAGAATGGTATGATAAGCCCAAGCACCCTTCTTTTCTCCGTTTCTGCGTATCTCCTGTTTCTTTTTATCGTGGCCTTCATTGTCGAACGGCGCCACGATCAAGGAAAAAATTATACGGGGAATACACTGGTGTATGTGCTCTCGCTTGCTGTTTACTGTACGGCCTGGACATTTTATGGCAATATCGGTCTCGCTGCATCGAGTAGTTTTCTCTTTCTGGCGGTCTATATCGGACCGACGCTCGCTTTTCTCCTGTGGGCAGGGTTCTTGAGAAAGCTCATTCGTCTCCGGAATGAGTACAGCATCACGAGCATTGCCGACTTTATTTCCATCCGTTACGGCAAATCTTCCTTGGTAGCGGCTATCGCCAGTCTCATCGCTGTTATCGGTATCGTGCCGTATCTCGCCCTCCAGCTCAAGGCCATCTCGACTTCGTATGCACTCGTCTCGACCGGTAGCACGAGTGGGAGTGCGAGTTTTGGGGTGGGTATGACGCTTTTGGTAGTGATCATAGTGTTCACTATTGTCTTTGGATTCAGGCGATTGGATCAGGCGGAGCGACATCCGGGGGTGATTATGGCAGTAGCGGTTCAGTCGGTTGTGAAATTGGTTGCTTTTCTTTGTGCTGGCATCTTTATCACTTATTTTTTGCATGGTGGTTTCGGCGATCTTTTCTCACGGGTGAATGAGGCACATTTGCTTCGTCTGCAGGCGGAGCCACATGCCCCGTCGTATTCTCTGTTTTTGTCTTACTTGATCCTTTCGATGTCGGCTATTATTTTTCTGCCGAGGCAGTTCCATGTGACGGTGATCGAGAATGTGAATGAGAGACATGTTCGACATGCGACATGGCTCCTCCCGATCTATTTCATCTTAATCACGCTTTTCGTGATCCCTATTGCTTTAGCCGGTCTTTTACAGGGATATGATTTGCGTTTGGCGGATTTGTACATGCTCCTCCTTTCCCTTGATTTCGGAAGTGCTTGGCTCACGATACTCATCTTCATCGGCGGGTTGTCTGCCGGTATGAGTATGATCATGGTGAGTACGATTACCATGACAACGATGGTATCAAATCACCTCGTACTTCCCTTTTTCGAAAAAATAAAGATTTTTCATTTTCTGCGTCGGTATTTGCTTCCACTTCGGTGGGTTTTGGTGATACTCCTCCTCTCCCTCGCTTTCGTTTTCGAGCGCACGATAGGGTCTTCGTATGTGCTGGTGAAGATCGGCATGATTTCTTTTGCAGCGATGCTTCAATTTGCGCCGGTTATCATTGGAAGTCTTTTCTGGCGGCAGGGATCCAAGCTGGGAGCCATACTCGGTATGAGTGGTGGATTTCTCGCGTGGCTCTATACGGCAATTCTCCCAGCTCTTGTGAAAAGTGGGTGGGTATCTCCTGCACTTTTGTCCGATGGACCATTCAGTATCGGATACCTTCGACCAGAGCACCTTTTCGGCATTACGAGCCTCGACCCGCTTGCTCATATAGTGCTCGTTACTCTGACCGTCAATGTAAGTCTCTATATCATCGGGTCACTTTTCTCGGAGCAAAGCAAAGAAGAGCAACGCATTGCGGACACTTTTCTCATGCGTATGAAAAGCCGTCAGCACTCCATATCTTCGGTTGGACAACAGTCTCAGAATATCGCTGTTCTCACTAAGGTGGCGCTCCTTACTTCTATTTTCGATACATATTTGAATCATGAACAGGCAAAGAGGCTTGTCGGGCGCTGTTTTGCGGAGGCCAATCTTCAGGAGAAAGGATCTATTTCTCTAAAGGATCTCATCCATTTGAAGGGTATAGCAGAAAGACTTCTCGCAAATTATATCGGAACTGCGACGGCAAGCGTGGCTCTTGCTGAGGGGAGGTTCATCACTGAGGAAGAATCCGCCGATCTTTCGGATATGTATGTTCAGATGGCCATGACTCTGCAATTTACACCAGAAGAGTTCAGCCAAAAAATTGATTTTTATACAGAAAAAGAGAAGATGATAACCGAGCAGAAAGAGCAGCTGGAGACTATGGTCAGGGAGCGTACTCAAAAGCTCGAGGAGGTAAATACGGAGCTGAAGAGTATCAATGATATTACTATCGGGAGAGAGATCCGGATGGTGGAGCTCAAGGAAAAAATCAAAGAGTTGGAGGAAAAAATTTCTTCTTCAAGTGCGGGATGATTTTGCGGGCGACCTCTATGGTACTCGATAGAGCATTTTCTGGAAAAGGATGATGAAGGCCGAGGAGAATGAATGTGTAATTCGGTAATGACATGGGTATGAAAAAGAAATCAGTACGGAAGGATGTCGGAGTGGAGGCGATCGCTTTGCACAAGAAATTGCGGGGGAAAATTGAAATCAGATCGAAAGGAAAAGTGACGAAGGACACGCTGAAACTGTTTTATACACCAGGAGTGGGAGCAGTCGCTCTGGAGGCCGCCAAAGGGGACAAGCAGACGAATATGCTCACCTATCGGGGGAATACCGTCGCCATTGTATCCGATGGTTCCGCGGTGCTTGGACTCGGGAATATCGGGCCACTCGGAGCATTACCGGTCATGGAGGGCAAGGCGATGCTGTTCAAGGAGCTTTCTGGGATCGATGCGATTCCAATCGTTCTCTCGACGCAGGATACCGAGGAGATTATCGCGACGGTGAAGAGTATCGCCCCCTCATTTTCGGGAATTAACCTCGAAGATATTTCCGCACCACGATGTTTCGAGATCGAGGATCGATTGAAAAAACTGTTGAATATTCCCGTGATGCATGATGATCAGCATGGCACTGCGATGGTGCTCCTCGCAGGACTCATCAATGCGCTCAAAGTCGTGAAGAAAAAGCCGAAGGACTGTGCGATTGTGGTGTCGGGGGCGGGTGCGGCAGGGCAGGCTATCGTCTCCCTCCTCCTCAAATACGGCGTGGGAGATATCGTGGTGCTTGATAGCAAGGGAATCATCCACGCCGATAGACCGGATCTCGATGAGCACAAGAAAGCATTGGCACAAGTGACGAATGAACTCCGACTTGCTGGAGGACTCGCAGAAGCGATGGCGGGGGCGGATGTGTTTATCGGTGTGTCGAAGGGGAATACCGTGACAGCAGAGATGGTATCGACTATGGCCTCGAAGCCGATCGTGTTCGCGCTCGCCAATCCGATACCAGAAATCTTGCCAGAGGATGCTCTTTCCGGTGGGGCGGCGGTCGTCGGGACGGGGCGCTCGGATTTCGACAATCAATTGAATAATGCGCTTGGATTCCCGGGGATATTTCGTGGAGCGCTCGATCATGGTGTCCGGGAAATTACGGAGGATATGCTCTTCGCTGGTGCGAAGGCACTCGCGAAGCTCGTAGAGAAACCGACAGCGCGGATGATTATTTCTTCAGCATTTGATCACCGCGTTGCCAAGGCAGTGGCGAAGGTAATCAAATAGCATGCGTCAATCAACAATCAACAGACAACAAAAAACAGTATGCAAAGAGGGGTGAAGTGAGGGGGGAAATGGTGTATACTGAATGTATATCAGTAACTATCATCATATGGAAACGACATTAGAACCGAATACCGCGGGGCACCCAGTTGTTTTGAAATGGCTGGTGATTATTGGATTGGCACTGGTCACGAATCTCCTCCTGATCCAGATTACGCGGACGGTGTTTCATGAGCCACAATTTGAACGGTACTGCGAGTCAAAGCCGGTGATGGGTACACTTCAGACGGAGAATGACTGCCTCTCTGCCGGAGGGCAGTGGAATGCGACCGTACCGGACAAGATGACCGGGGTGGCTGGGTATTGTAATGAACAATTCCAATGCCAGAAGGACTACGAATCGGCTCAGAAAATATATCAGCGGAATGGTTTTCTCGTTTCAGTGATCGGGGGTACCATTCTCCTCGGTATCGCGGTGTTTTTGCCGGTGACGGTCCTCGCTGTCGCGAACGGGTTGTCGTTTGGCGCGATACTCTCTTTCATCGTTGGATCGACCGGGTATTGGTCGTATATGGATGAATGGCTGAGACTGGTCGTGTTGGTAGTGGCATTCGTCGCACTCATCGTGCTCGCGATGAAAAAGTTGAGGAAATAAAAAGAGAGACTATGGAAGATCCAGAAATACAGAAGCAGGAGAGCATCAACGCTCAGCCTCCGGTGAAGAGTGTTTCTCATGAGCCCCTGTTCGGATTTCTCGTCATGATGATTATTGTTCTGTGTGGAGTGGCGCTCGCATCGTATGGTGGGTGGATCTTGTATCACGGTGTACGGGAGAGTCGAGGGGATTCGAGTCGTGTTTCTATCGAACGCATTCCTCTCGCCACGAATATGGAAGAACAACAAAAAAAACCGAAGGAAATGGAGGAGCCGAAGAATGTTGAAAATACGGAGGTAAAAACCGATTCTACAGTGGCGAACAAAAAAATTTCGGTGAAGGTCATGAATGGTGGCGCCGTGAAGGGATCAGCGAGTGTCGTCGCGGGTGTCCTCATGGGATCTGGATATTCGACGGTCGGGACGGGCAATGCGACGGGGGATTATACGGGCGTCACGGTTTACTTTACGGCGCCGGCGACGGAAGCGGATGCGAATGCGGTGAAGGTGACCCTCCTTCCGAAATATCCATCGAGTACGGTGAAGCCATCTGTCGTCGGCACGGCTGATACGCTTGTG